>JAPHUJ010000085.1 GCA_026193735.1 Sulfurovum sp. | reverse complement strand
TTTTCTATATATGTGACTAAATATACGTATTAAACTTGTTATAAAGTTCAATTTTTGAATTTACGTTATATTTATTAAAAATATTTTTCATATGTGTCTTGAGAGTATTGATTGATATATCTAATATTGCAGCGACTTCAGGATATGGTATACCCTCCAAAACTTTACGTACAATTTTTTTCTCCTGTGGTGTAAGAAGTTTCATATCTTCATCTATGCGCACACACTTGGTGAAAAATGTATTATTATCCCTGTTATACAGTGGCTGTAGTATGATTTGAAAAGATGTTTTAACTTCATCAAGTTTTTCTATATCAACCTCACGATGAGATTGGAAGACAAAACAGACATATCCGATGATCACTTTATTATCAAATTCATACATCGGCATCATAATGGCATTTTTCATTTTAAGTTCATTTGTAAAGGCTGTGGCCTCTTTTTTAGATAAAAATCCTTTAAATATCTGATAGAGCTCAGTGATATTATCGTGTTTTATTTTTGAAATAAAATGTTTGTCACAATTCTTAACAAATTTTTCCCATTTAAAATTGTTTTTGTCCAAAACATATTTTTTTAACAGATGAGCGAACATTCTATGTTTTTCAAGGATATAATCCGTATTAACCTGTTCTTCTTCATGCATGTAGATAGTAATGATATCTGCACCTGACTTTTCAAGATAAAAATCGATATTTCGATGCAATAGAGTTTTTATATGTCTACCTTGAATCATACATGCTTGCAATTCTATTATCTTATGTAAAATTTGATTATCTTTTATAGTGTCCATCTACAACCGCTTTCAAACTTTTTATTTTTTAAATTTTATTAAGGAATTATTATATTCTCATTATATAAAGTATACGATTTCTTATGTCATATTTATGTCATATAACAGCAAAGTGTAATACCTGGACACATATTTTATGAGATATCTGTTTTAATGTCATGCAGAACTTTGTATCGCTTATTCTTGATTCAATACTCATAGAAATGTTATAATAATTAAAAATATTTAGGGGAGAAGAATGAAGAAACAAAAAGTATCTTATATTCTAGTCGCAAGTTTACTTGCATTAACAGGTTTAACACAAAAGGCAAATGCATTGCCTATGTTTACACAACAGACGGGTATGGACTGTACAGGGTGTCACATGCAACATATGCCAAGGCTCAACAAGTTTGGTAGAAAATTTGCTGCATCAGGAATGACTATGAGTCAGCATATCGAAGATCTGAACAAAACTTCAGATATGGATATCAATCCTTCTCTATTAATAAAGTCTAAATTTACCAGGACATGGGACAAGCCAGATGGGAAAGGTGACATTAAAGAAGATGACACGAATGATGGTGACTTTTCTCCGGTAAGAATGGCTACATTCTACATGGGCGGACGTGTAAATGAAAATATTGGTGCTATATTAGATCTGAGTTGGAGAAAAGTAGAGGGTGGATCTATTACTGGAAAAGCAGTTTACGCTCAAGTGATCGAAGATGGATACTGGGGTACAACATTTTATTCTAATTCTAACCAAGGTCCATTTTCTGGAATGGAATTCTATAATACAGGGCTATACAAACCTTTAAGAACCTTTGATATGTGGAACTATACTAATGCCAATCAATCGACTAGAATAGGTACAAAAAGTGCAACAGGTCTTCAAGTCTATTATGATAAAGATAACTTTTTAAATGATGGTGATCACTTTTTTGTAACGGCTGGTATTTATACATCTGTACAGGATAATACAAATCTAAAAATGAGTGAAAATATCTTACCATTTGCAAGAGTAGCGTATGAACATCTAATGGGTGACTATAATGTTATAATAGGTGCATTTGGTATATCTGGTGGAAAGAATGTTCTGGATTCTGAGGCACTTCGTGTCAAAACAGAGATGTATGGTATGGATCTACAGATAGAAGGTGATATAGCAGAGAGAGAAGCTTCGTTGACCTTTACAAAGATATTCAAAAATAAAGTAGAATTTACTGGTATAGGAGCTCAATTATCGGAAGATACGGAAGATATTTACAATGATGCATTCTCAGTAGAAGGAGCAGTGAGTGTAACTCCTTCTATTGTTGGAAAAGTAGCCTATATGACATTTGATGATCGTTTTGATTATAAGTTTAATGACAAACCAATAGATCATATTGATGTAAAAGATCTTGATTATGCTATTAATGTGGGTGTAGATTATGCATTCAGTGTGACAGATATGCCGATGAAACTTGCAGTAGAGTATGCTTGGATGAATCCTGCATTGGATAGAGTAAAAGCATATCAGAGTTTTATGGCGACACTTACTTTACCATTTTAGGGTTAATTAATATCTAAAGATTATCGGATAATTTATCATATATCACCCTATAGGGTGATACATAAAATATGTTAATTTCACTATAATAATATTAGATGGTTTATAAATCATTAAATTGGAAGGAATGGAAAATGAAAACAAATATTGTAAAAATGAGTTTGGTTACAGCAATGCTTTTGAGTTCAGGAGCGTATGCAGGTCATATTATTGGTGCTAACCCAGGTGATACAGTTGAACTGGAGACACAGTTTGGTTTTGGCGGATGGAATTTGGATGATGTTGTTGTCAGTATCGTAAGTGTAACGGATTTTACTACAGTGACCGGAACATTTGAACCTACCGATGGAACATATACCACTATGGTTGTTGGTGACTCTTTTGAATCTGCAATCAGTACAGAAGCAGAGGTGAGAGGTCTTTTGCATGGAAAAAACTGGCCCGTAGGTGAACCTTCTGGTATAAAAATTATTAATGGTGATACTAAAACCAGCAATGGTAAACCGGAAAATTGTATCATGACAACTTCTTATTTGGCAGCGGAAGATAATCTTCCTAGTCTGACAAATGGATATCTTGATGCATTTTATGATAATAATGTTTCTACTACACCAGCGCCTACGCTTTGTTCAAGTCCTTTTCAGACACATAAACGTTTTAAGGTCAATATGCTGCCAACTACTGTAGCAGATGTTAATACAAGTACAGGTGGTTATGGTAAGCCTATAGATCTGGTTTTCAACCTTGATACTAATGATACAAATGCTAGTACTCAAAGATATCAAGTATTGCAGAAGATCAATAACTATACAGGTTTGAGATTAGACGGTTATAGAGTGGAAGTATTGGATGCAAGTAAACAGCCAAATGCTGGTGCTCTTACTCTTTCTTTGGGAATTGGTGAGAAGGAACCATCTGTTGGCAATATTTGGGGAGTAGAAGATATGGCAAACTTTTCACATGGTTTATGGGGTCCTGCAACAACGGAAGATCCACCACACTTTCCTGAAGATGGTTTCTTTGATAGTGTAATAGCTTATTTCCCAGTTCAATTGAATGAGTTTAACACAACGGCATATACTTTAAATGGGCCTGTACAGGGAGGAAATTATAATGATCTCTTTGGTCACTGGTTACCATCAAAATGGGCACCGTATGGTATTTTCTTTGACAATGATAATGATCCAACAACGGATGCTGAACTTGTAGCATTCTGGGGTACTACACCAGATGAAGCAAGTGATGTTAATGCAACACCTGCTTGGCATAAGGGACAGGCTGAGAGCTGGGCAGAACCTACAACAGTAGAATTAGATGCATGGATGGCAAGTAATTTATATTCAGTGGGCATCATTGAAGATACATTGAATTTAGGACTAAATTACATAGTAGAGGTTGGAGATAATACTTCAGATCAGATAGGGGCTACTTTTACTATCCGTATTACACCTCATGTATCGGCAGATCAGACACCTCCAAGCTACATTGATGAGAATGGTACATATATATTACCTCCTGGGCTAGATGATAATACTACTGACGATAATACGACTGATGATAACACTACTACTAATACTGGTGGCGGTGGTGGTTGTACATACAATCCAAACAGTAAGAACTTCGATA
>JAPHUJ010000006.1 GCA_026193735.1 Sulfurovum sp. | reverse complement strand
TTTATCGGCGTAATGAATGTCTATCTCTATATAAGGAGGAACTAAACGTGGGTAAACCGGAATTTATAGAACTGTTATCCTTTCACTTAGGGTGGTTCTCTATTGGCAGCACAGTACTTACTACATGGTTTTTGATGGGTGTGATTGTGCTCGTCGCCTGGGTAGGTACACGAAGATTGGATATTGAGACACCATCACGCCTTCAAATGGTAATGGAAGGGACGGTGATGGCTCTGCAATCAGCTATTGAAGACATAGCACCCGGCCACGCTGCGCGTCTACTCCCTTTTATCGGTACGCTATGGCTCTTTATCGCTTTTGCCAATCTAGTAGGTTTGATACCGGGTTTTAGCTCACCTACCAGCGATCTTTCCCTGACAGTGGCCTTAGCTATTCTGGTGTTTCTCTCAGTTCACTGGTTCGGTATTCGCATTGACGGTTTGCGCCTTTACCTCAAACATTACCTTTACCCCAACCCCCTCTTGCTACCGTTTAACCTGCTGGGAGAGATCACTCGCACCTTGGCACTGGCAGTGCGCTTGTTTGGCAACATGATGAGTCTGGAAATGGCGGCCCTGCTGGTGCTACTGGTGGCAGGTTTTCTTGCGCCGGTTCCCATTTTGATGCTGCATATTATCGAGGCGTTGGTGCAGGCCTATATTTTTGGTATGCTGACACTCGTCTATGTGGCAGGTGCTCTACAATCGCATGAAGTTCAACATAAGGAATGAATTATGAATACTATGGCTTGGTTTACTTTTCTCTCTACCGGCGGCGCACTGCTTGCTATCTCTATCGGCATTATTTTTCCGGCACTGGCCATGGGACGTGCGATCTCAAAGGCACTCGATGCTCTTGCACGTCAGCCTGAAGCGGAAAAATCGATTACCCGAACACTTTTTATCGGTTTGGCGATGATCGAATCTCTGGCAATATACGTGCTGGTAATTGTACTCATCGTACTTTTTCGTAATCCTTTACTTGAATATATTCTGAAGTAGCCGAGAGATGGAATTTGATCTAACAACGTTTGTGCTGGAAATGCTCAACTTTCTGATTTTAGTGTGGCTGCTTAAACATTTTTTCTATCAGCCTGTGCTAACAATCATCGAAAAACGTCAAGCTGCAACAGAGAAGATAATGGTTGACGCTACGAACATTCAAGAGGAAGCTGAAGGTTTAAAAAGCCAATATGAGACTAAAATGGCTGAACTTGACAAAGAGTACGCAACGCAAAAGGCTCGTATTGACGAGGAAATGTCTGCTGAGAGGATGAAACGTCTTGCCTCTCTTGATGCAGACATTGCTATAGAACGCAAGCGACGTGAGACACTGGAAGAACAGAAACGCAGCGAACTTGAACGTGCCTTGGAACGCCAGGCTATACATCTGGCTGCTCGCTTTGCCACACGCTTACTAGAGCGCGTTTCCGGACCAGAGTTGAATGCCAAACTGATCGATCTGGCCATTAACGAGCTTAACTCCCTAACCGGTGACAAGCAAAAGACCTTGCGTAATATTCTGCACGATTCAGGATCAACACTCAAGGTTGTCAGTGCCTATCATCTTGATGAACAGCAGCGCACAGCATTAACCAATGCTCTTAGTCAATTTTCAGGCCAGGCATTAGTGCCTGAATTTAGCGAAGATCCTGCTCTTAAGGCTGGCATATCTATTATGGCTGGTTCATGGGTAATGATGGCCAATCTACGCGACGAATTGAGCTTCTTCACTGGGAACTTTGAGCATGACAGCTGAAGTAGCGTTGCTTGAACATTTGGCACAGCAGATAGAGAACTACCGCTTTGGTCTGCGACTGGTCGAAAAAGGTCGTGTAACATCTATAGGAGATGGCATCGCATGGGTTCAAGGGCTTCCTTTGGCAGCAGCAGAGGAAATATTACATTTTGAAGATGGCAGTCGAGGTATGGTGTTTGAACTCCAGTCAGAGCGCCTTGGTGTGATCTTGCTTGATCCAGAAGCCAATGTTGTTTCCGGATCGATGGTCTCGCATACCGGTAGACGACTGGAGATCGGCGTGGGAGACGGTTTACTCGGACGGGTAGTCGATCCGCTTGGTAAACCGCTTGATGCTCTGCCGCCTTATGATGCCGATACAAAATTACGCATAGATGGCACCTCTCCGACTATCATCGAACGAGACTTCGTCAATCGACCGCTCTACACCGGGATCAAGGTTGTAGATACCCTGATACCGATCGGTCGGGGCCAGCGCCAGCTTATCATTGGCGATCTTGGCACGGGTAAAACCTCACTTGCATTGGATACGGTAGTAGCGCAGGCCAAAGAGGGTGTAAAATGCGTGTATGTTATGATCGGGCAAAAACGCTCCGAAGTAGCACGTACTATTGATCTGCTACACCGTGAAGGAGCACTTACATATACCACAGTAGTAGTAGCAGAAGCTACGGCTACACCAGGAATGAAATATCTCGCCCCATTTGCCGGCTGTGCCATTGCAGAGGGTTGGATGCACCGTGGCGATGACACTCTTGTAGTATACGACGACCTAAGCACCCATGCTCGTGCATATCGTGAACTTTCCTTGCTTATGCACCGTCCGGTCGGCCGAGAAGCCTATCCCGGAGATATATTTTATCTGCATGCACGCCTACTTGAACGCTCCACTCGCCTCTCCTCTGAACACGGTGGAGGTAGCATGACCGCACTACCGCTTGTAGAGACGGAAGAAGGAGAAATAGCTGCGTATATACCAACCAATCTTATCTCTATCACCGACGGACAGATCTATCTTAATCGCAGTCTGTTCGCTGCGGGCATTCTTCCTGCTGTGGATGTACCGCTATCAGTGTCGCGTATCGGAGGTAAGGCACAACATCCACGTATCAAAGAGGAGGCGGGTAGAATGAAACTTGACTATCTGCAATTTCTCGAACTCGAAGTCTTCACCCGCTTTGGTACCAAGATGGAGACCGGTACTGAAATCAAGA
>JAPHUJ010000204.1 GCA_026193735.1 Sulfurovum sp. | reverse complement strand
AGGTTTTTGTAAATGTGTAGTTGCTTACAGGGTTGGGAGATGTGGCATTGAAGATACCTGTGAGGTGTCTGTTGACAATGTACTGGTACATACCCATCAAATCATCCAAGTGTATCCAACTGGTCATCATCTTACCGTTTCCTATGATGCCCCCTACACCCAAGCTAAAGGGGGTGATCATCTGTGCCAATGCACCACCGTCTTTACCGAGTATGACGCCAAAACGCAAGATGCTTGTAGATTTATGGCATAGAAGGGCTTCCTCTTCCCACTTGTGTGCAAGTTCGCCTAAAAAGTCATCGGCAATGTCTGTACAACTTTCATCGCATACTTTATTATCAGGATAGATACCTATAGCTGACGTAGAGATGAAGTGGGAAATGTTACTCTTGTTTACAGCGTTTACCAGACGTTCTGTACTTTCTATACGGCTGCTCAGAAGAATTTTTTTATAAGGGTCACTCCAACGCTTGATAATGGGTGCGCCCGCAAGGTTGATCACAACATCGACATCCTGGAGTTTTTTTAGGATAATGTCTTCATCATCTTTTCTATCAATAATGACACAATTATCAAAACACTCCTGTAAAGCTGTTCCAACAAAACCACTGGCTCCAGTAAGTGCTATTTTCATAGTAGACTCCTATACTTATATTTGTTACATTATAGACTAACTCAATGTTTTTTGCTAGGCTTTTTTTGTCAGTTGGTGCAAGATGCACAGAAAAAGCCCTGTTTCACTTTCATGCCCATAACCAATAATATTTCCATAAGTAGTATTGGTATCATGAAAATTGGGTTATTCTTTTTTAGATTCTTTTTTCCTAGTTGATTAAAAATTATTCATATTTTGTAATAAATTTGTTTTTTCTACGCTATACTCCTACTATGATAAAAACAATAATTTTAAGTATTTGTTTGATGGGTACTGTGATGTTTGCTGATGAGCAAAAAGAACATAAACACCTCTCTTACAATGTATCAGCTTCATTGTTACAAAGCATAGATAGTGATGCCATTATCCTTGGTAGTGGGAAAAAGCTTGTATATGTGTTTATCGATCCTCTTTGTCCACACTCACGTAAATTCATCACCATGGTTTCTCAAAATCCCAAGATGCTTTCAAAATATCAATATCACCTCTTTTTATATAGTATTCCTCGTATGAAATCAACGGATGTTGTATCTGCTGTATATATGTCAGAAAATCCTATAGAAACACTTTTACAGATCATGGTAGAAGACAGGGTGCACTATGACAAAGGCAATAAAATGACAAAAGCAAAGGTCGATCGTATTGCTACGGTAGCAGAAGAAATAGATGTATATAAACGCCCTTATATCTTTATAATGAAATAACAGGGCACAAGGAGATTTAAATGATGTATTATGACACACCCAATATGAAGCGATATGTTGATGTCGTGCTAAAGTATCGTCTGGCAATCATATCGCTTTATGTGTTGTTGGTTGTCCTTATGGGTATACTCTATACACCAAGGTTCCTTTCTTCCGATGCACTTTTTTGGCTTAAAGATTCGAAACAGTTAGAACAAACACAGGCAAAACAGTTTCCAACACATCATCTTTCCAAGTTGGTTGTAAAAGTTGATACCTTTGATGAAAAAACACATCAAGCGCTCAAAACACTACATGAAGAACTTGTAAACCTTGAAGGGGTACAGAAAGTGTACTCGTTGTTCAGTAACGATTTTGTTGAAACAAAAAAAAGTGCTGATGACTCTGAGATGCTCACCGTCGTCAATGCAGGCGATGTAGATACATTTACGCTTCGCAAACTACTCAAAGAGTTACATAATGATTATGGTAATGTGGTTGAAGATGATTTTAAAACATTCTATTATTTTATCTCTGGGGAGAAGTTTGTTAATATCAGTAAACTCAATATACCTGGTTCCTATACTTATGACAAGAATGATGGGGAAATTGACTGGTATATTTTGTACAGTTACATTGTGGCAGTATTACTCATGACAGTTTTGATGTTTCGATTGTTGTTTAGAAGCAATGTGGCGTTTTTTAGTGCTACATTACTCATAGCATTTAGTGCAGTGTTGACCTTTACACTTATAGTGATGATCACAGGTATAGAGACAATTCACTTTAGTATGCTTTTTATTACCATTAGTATCACGCTGGTGGAGTTTTTGTATTTTTACTACCGTTGGCATGTCTCTCAATATAAAGACAATAGACACAATGCAATCATAAAGATGTTAACCCGAAGTATGCTGCCGGCAATGTGGACATCCATCATTACTGTACTTGGTCTTGGTAGTTTAGTTTTTATAGATTCTGATATTATCAAGTTGCTTAGTCTGAGTGTGATTTTCTCTTCAGTGATAGGTTATCTTTTAAACCTGACTTTTTTACCGGCATTTTTAAGTTATTTTGAAATTAAACATGCACATGTGCCTTATGTAAAGTTAGGCTACATGCTTACTTTTAGAGAACTTCACTATAACAAAAAGTTTCTTTTTGGATTTTTGGGATTGACATATGTGTTGTTGCTCACGGGAGGATATCTGATCTATGGAGAAAGTAATAGCTTTTTTAAACTCAATGTCAAAAATGAACAAATAGAACTTAAAATTCCATACACACAAATAGATCTTCCTTTTGTGCACTCTATAGAAAAATTTACGGATGCTTTAGAGGAACGCTTTGAAGATGAGATAGAAGATGTTGTCTCTTTATCGACTATTATAAATAGTCTCAATGAGTCAAATACCCAAACGAAAGCACTGAATGAAGATGCCTTGCAACAAGCACTTTTTTTTATGGATCTTTATGGTTTAAGTGACAAATATTTTGATGAAAGCGCTATTAATATTGTGATCAACCTTTCGGATATCAATAAAGTCGAACTTATCGAATGGTTATTGCATTATAAGGGCATTGAACTCTATTTTGTAGATAATGCTACACTCATTGGAAGTGCAAAGTATAGTCAGACGGTTTTACTTACGAGTTCATTGTTCTCTGCATTGTTGATCATCGGGCTTATAACAGGTTGGATTTTCCGTTCGAAGGCGATGATCTTTGTCGGATTTACTATCAATGCCATTCCTATTGTATGGTTTGGGATGATTGTAACGCTTTTAGCTATTCCGCTTAGTCTTGAAATGCTTATTGCTACTACTATCTCCCTTGGGCTTGCCTCTGATGCTACTATTCACTTTGCATTTAAATATTTTAGGTTTCGTTATTTTGGACGTAGTCGGAAACATTCACTTGAAAAAATGTATTTTTATTCGGGTATTCCCGTGATCATCGGTTCCATTATACTTATAACGGTTTTTGCAATGCTCTATTTTTCACAGGTACACTCTCTAGAACTCATCGGGCTCTATAGTGCGAGTCTGATTTTACTGTCATTGTTGACAGACTTGTTTGTTTTACCTGTATTACTATTGCATATAGACAAATTTCAAAAGAAGCCTAGTAAGCCAGTTAAGTTACAGTCTTCTGACTGAAGATATCACGTCTTAGATTTTGAATACAGTTTACGAAACAAAGAGTCTGGTGATACAGTCCTAAAAACATTTCCACAAAGCCGTTGCTCAAACATCTTTGGTTGCAAATCTAAGATGAACAGACAAAAGTCATATACTAAAAAGAAAAATATACGCCATAATACAAGTATGAAACATACACTAATATTTGAAACAACCATACCATGCTCTGTCAAAGCTCTTTTTGACTTTCATGCCGATACAAAAAACCTTCCTCTCATCACACCCAAAGATACCTCTGTCGAGATACTGAAACTTGAAACACCTTTGAAAGAAGGAAATGAAGCAGTGTTACGCATCAAGAAAGGATGGCTTTCTTTTGTGTGGAAATTGACGTTTGAAAAAGTTGTCTATCCGCACCTCATCGTGGATGTGGCTACACGCTCACCTTTTAGACTGTTTAGGCATGAACACCATTTTATAGAAGTGGATGATACTCATTCCATCTTACGGGACAAAGTTACTTTTTCTTTACCCTTT
>JAPHUJ010000291.1 GCA_026193735.1 Sulfurovum sp. | reverse complement strand
TCTGAGCCAAAACATATAAAACGATTGCAAATAGGGATCATAGCTTTGTTTAGCCTGTTTTTTATGTTGCCTTTATTTGCGATTGTGTTTGATGGTATAGGTGCAGAGTTTAGCAGGATAGTGACGGAACCATTGTTCATCAAGTCTTTTTTTACAAGTATTTCTCTTGCGACTGTTTCAAGTATATTGACTGTATTCTTTGCCATTGTTTTAAGTGATACAAAAAGAAATTTTACCCTGAAACATCGTTTATCTAACAACAGTTTCTCAAAAGCTATGAATGCAATCCTTGCTTTTTCAGGCAACCTTTACCTCGCGATTCCTTCGTTGATCATGGGACTGGGGTTTTTTCTTTTGTCACAAAAGGTTGAAGCCCCACTCGCACTATGGTCTACGATAGCGTTACTGACCGCAAATGTACTTATGTCATTGCCTTTTGCACTTTCTGTGTTAGCGCCTGCTATGCAAAAAACAGCACAAAGGTATGATAAGCTTGTCTTTTCGTTAAATCTTACTACACTTCAAAGATGGATCTATTGTGAATACCCTTACATAAAGTCATCACTTGGTTATGTATTTGCTTTATCTTTTTGTTTTTCATTAGGGGATTTAGGTATCATAGCGTTGTTTGGATCGGATGACTTTTCAACTTTGCCATGGTATTTGTACCAGCTTATGGGTTCTTACCGAACAAGTGATGCTGCGGGGGTTGCACTGATCCTTTTAGTTATTACATTGAGTGTATTTATTTTGCTACCAAGACTATTTAGGAGTGCAGTTGTTAAAAATAACTAATCTAACGTATCAGCATAAAAATGCCGATGATATATATGAGTATTCTATGTCTGTGAAGCCTAAAGAAATAGTAGCGATACTCGGACAAAGTGGAAGTGGAAAGTCAACACTTCTTGATCTCATGGCAGGATTTTTATCTGCATCAAGCGGCAGTATAAAGTTAGATGAAAATGAGTTGATAAAAGAATCGGTTGAAAAAAGACCCATCACGATTTTATTTCAAAACCATAACCTATTTGAACACTTATCGGTACAAAAAAACATACTTTTAGGGGTAAGTAAAACACTAAAAGACAGCAAAGAAGATATTAAAAAAGTACAAACGATACTGAAAGAAGTAGGACTTGAAAAGTATGAACATACCTTAGTCTCATCACTCTCAGGAGGACAACAGCAGCGTGTTGCACTTGCACGAGTTCTTATACGACGTGAGCCTATATTGCTCCTTGATGAACCTTTTACCGGACTGGATGTAGATACAAAAATTGAGATGCTTGATCTAGTAAAAAAAATCACAATTGAAAATAACTTACATACCATCATGGTCACGCATGATATTCAAGATGCTGAACGCATTGCTAACAGAGTCTATAAAGTACAGAAGCAAAAACTTATAGAACAATGATGCATAAACTCAAACAATACATACTTTTTGAAAATAGAAATATAGACTCATATGAACTGCTGGAAAACCAGGGCTATTGTAATGAAAACTATCTACTTCACAGCGAGGGAAAAAAGTATATTGTACGAAAGTTTATTCGAACAGATATAGACAGAAAATTTGAATTTCAAGTACAGAAATTGGCATTTGAAAAAGCTATAAGTGCAGAACCTCTATTGCTAGACGAAGAGAATGCATTGAGTATTTCAACATACGTAGAGGGAATACATAAAGATCAATTAGAAAACAATGACTTGAACCAATTTGCAGAAGTATTAAAAAAATTACATTCTTTAAAGCTAGAGAGTGAACCAATACTGATAGAAACACTTATTGAGGGAAAATCAAAAGAAGTACAAGATGCTTTGATCACCATTGATACTTTCGAGTCAGAAACTGTATTGTGTCACAATGATCTGAATCCTCACAATATATTGTTTACACAAACGATTAAGTTGATAGATTGGGAATATGCGGGTATGAACGACAGGTATTTTGATCTGGCTTCAGTATGTGTTGAGTTTGATTTAACTAAAGAAGATGAAGAGCACTTTTTAAGAAGTTATTTTACTATGCAAGATGATATAAAGTATGAAAAACTTAAGGCTTATAAAGTCATTTATAAAGCCTTGTGTACACAATGGTTTGAAAATTTAGAGAGAGAAGCGTAAAACTAACAAACCCCTCCGCCACAGGGCGATTGGCCTGTAGCAAAAAAACGGGCTGTGACTGTATCCATAGTTGAGATATGTGTTTGAAGCCAGGCAGGTAAAGTTTCTATAAAATAGATCTTGAGTACCCTTATATCTCTTTGTTGCTGCCAATGTGAAAATAGATTACGCATCTCTTGGAGTGCTCTGTCGTGTTCACCCTTATGTGCAAGGTAAGGAGGAAAACGCATCTCCTGCATTTTGATCTCTTCATTTTGAAAATGCACAACAGTATGTTCTATCCATTGATTATAGAGATCATCTATGATCTTCGCACTTTCTTCACTCTCATCATAGTTAAGTATATGCTCAAAAATATTGTTAATGATATCTACATCTTCTTTGTGCACCTCGTTCATAAAGTCCATATCGACTTGAGGTATCTCAGTATGAGAAATAAGCATAGGTTTCCTTTTGTAATATTACTCTACTGTAACAGATTTAGCCAAGTTCCTCGGCATATCTACATCATTTCCAAGTCTTACAGAAATTTCAAGTGCAAATAACTGAGTCACGACCATCATCTCAAAGAACTCTAACATCGGATGAGAGTCATACTTGGTTTGTATGAAGTCATCAGCCAACTCAAATGGCTCTGGTGAGATAGCCAATATGGTCGCATCTCTAGCACTAAGTTCTTCTACATTTGATTTGATCTTATCGTAGTGCATGGTCTTTGGCATGAGGGCAATAGTAAAAAGGTTACTGTCTGCAAGGGCGATAGGCCCATGTTTCATCTCTCCTGCGGGGTAACCTTCTGCATGTAGATAGCTTATCTCTTTGAGTTTTAATGCACCCTCAAGCGCAAGAGGATAGAAAATGTCTCTTCCTATAAAGAAGAAGCCATGTCCATGTAAGTAACGTTTGGAAAGTCTATTCAATTTTGCATGTAAAGTATCTGTGACCGCTAATGCTTTAGGAGTATGTAACATTGCATCTATTTCTGTTTTTAAAATTTCTTTGGTTATGGTCTGTTTCTCTTGACCCATATAAAGAGCGAGCATCCAAAGTACCATCGTTTGTGTAGCAAAAGCTTTGGTACTTGCTACCCCTTTTTCTATACCGGCTCTTGTAAGTATGGCTGCATCACTTTCACGAACAATAGAAGAGTTGTCAACATTACAGATACTCAAAGTTTTAAGTCCTGCCCTTTTTGCCATTTTGAGGGCTTCTAGGGTATCTGCAGTTTCCCCACTTTGTGAAATAGTAATGAAAAGTGTATCCTTTGTTAGTAAGGGTTCTTTATATCTGAATTCAGAAGCGATCTCTATGTCACATCTTACTTTTGCTATACGTTCAAAAAGATAGGCAGAGGTTAGGGCAGAGTGGTAGCTTGTCCCACAGGCACAGATCTTGATAGCAGAGATCCCTTCAAAGAAATCTTTATTAAGTTCTTCAAAACTAATACTTTCATCTCGAACACGGCCTATCATTGTTTCACTCATGACTTGGCTTTGCTCATAGATCTCTTTTTCCATGAAAAATCTATAGCCATCTTTTTGTGCAGAGACTTTGTCGGTAGTGAGTGCCTGTTTTGTGAAACCTTTTTCACCTTCGGCATTAAAAAGTTTTACTTCACCTTTTTTAGCATATCCGTATTCACCATCTTCCAGATAATAAACCTCAGTGGCTTTCCCAATAATAGGCGTATCAGATGAAGCAAAATACACATCATCAGCATTAAATCCTATGATCATAGGTGAACCGCTTTTTGCAAAATAGATAGTATCAGGATCTGCTTCTGTAATAAGAAGTGTCGCATAGGCACCTTCTAGCCGTTTAAGGGTTTTTTCAAAGGCTTCAAAGACTGAATGGCTGGTTTTGTTGTTCTTCTCAAAAAGATGGACAATGGTTTCTGTGTCGGTTTGACTCAAGAAGGTGACACCATCCGCTTGTAACTCTTTTTTAAGCTCTTGATAGTTTTCGATAATACCGTTATGAACTACATAAGAGTAAGCACCTAAGTGTGGGTGCGCATTAAGTTCCGTAGGTTTACCATGTGTCGCCCAACGTGTATGCCCTATGGAGATACCAAAACCTTCAGTATGGTAAGCTTTTGTTTTCTCTCTCAGGTTGGCAAGTTTTCCTATGGCTTTAAAGTTATTGAGCTTTTCCCCTTCGATAACTGCGATACCGGCTGAATCATAACCCCGGTACTCAAGCTCCTGCAGACCATCAAGCAAAATCTCTTTTTTCTCTTTGGCTCCTAGGTATCCTACTATTCCACACATATCTATCCCTTTTCCCCAGTTAATTTATCTATTACTTTGTCTGTATTATGACAAAGGTTTCCATTCTTTTCGATGAGAAACATGTCTCTTGCATGATTTTTGAGTGTATGAACCTTGGCAGTTGCAATGTCAATACCCATTTCATCAAAGGTACCGATAATATAGGCTACCAAACCTTTCTGGTCTTTGCAGTCAAGATCCATAAGAGCATATGTTTTGGAATGTTCACAATCAATAGTAAGTTCCTCTTTATGAATGACAGGTATAGATTGCAGATGAGCCTTTTTTTCATTAAATGAATCATGAAGTATCATTTCGATTTGTATGATATCTTCTTTAGCTACCTTACCCGAAAAATCTATTTTAAAATACTTCAGTTCATCAAAAAGTTTACAAATATCCATATTGACTACCCCGAGTGTTGAGAGTTTTCCCAGGAGATAGGCAATATTAAATGATTTCCTTCGAATGACTTCAATGGTCAAGTGCTCTTTGCTGTGTATTTCAAAAGTATAGGCTTTGGTGACAAAAGCTTTTTGCGCTATTTCGACTATCTTGGCAGGGCTGTAACGCAAAAAGAGTAAATCCGAAGGAATCTGTAATACTTTCTTTTTCTGTGTGGGACTGAGCGTTTGAAAAAGTACATTTCTTGCGAGGGTTTGTTCTTTTTTAAGACGCTTGGTTGCCACATCTAACATAGTAGGATGTTTTAGGGCTTCCACTGATTGGATGTAAAGGGTTTTAATAAGCTTTGCATTAAAAGCATTGTATATACCTTCCCCTACACCATGCATATCTGCATAAGTGAGTATGTAGATCATATCTAATAGTTTTTTAGTCGGAAAACGTGATGCAAAATCCAGAATCGTTTTTTCATTATAGACATCTTTTCTCTGTGCAGTATTGCTCATGAGTGTATGATAGAGTATAAGTGTTTCGCCTTGTTTAATATATTCCGGTTTGATGTGGATCTTCTCTGCAAATATTTTAAAAAGCGAGACACCTACATAATGGTGGTCTCGCTTACGTCCTTTCCCTGCATCATGTAAAAATGTGACAACTTTGAGCATCATTTTTTCTTCATCATCCAATGCATCAAAAAGTTTTTGTATAAAAATATTTTCTATATGTTCAAGATGGTAGACACAGCGTATAGAGTGTATATCAACTGCAAACTGGTGGTAGCCATCAAATTGAGGCAGGTCAATTACTTTTTTGACAGCAGGTATAGCATACTTAAGAAGTTGTACATAAGAGAGAGTGTTAAGTATAGAGTAGCTGTATGGCTGGGTAAATATGCTGCGAATGGTTTTGTAAAGTGTGTCATCCGGACGTTCTGGTTTTTCTGCTGTGATTAACTTGTGTAGAAAAGTAGGATGGGCATTAAAGGGTTTCTTCGCATTCTCACAGAGTTGTTGCAAAAGAATGTTGAAACTTTGTTTTTCTTTTTTAGGATAGATGAAATTTTTCTCTGGATCATCAACGGTATATGTATAGGTTAAAATATCAAGCCAAATCGTACTGTAAAGTCTGATGATCTTTAAACTTTCAGTGACCTTCTGGGCACAGAGCATTTGTCCCTTTGCTCCCTCTTGGTAGCCGAGTAAGCGTGCAATATCAGGGATGAGGTCAAGGCGTAATTTGTCTTCTTTTTTATGCGCTACCAAGTGTAAAGCAGAACGTACACGAAAGAGAAACTCTAAGGCAATACGGAACGTCCTATACTCTTTCTCATCCACAATATAAGAAGGCATATTCTTGATATTGTTAACGTTAAAAAGTATTTTTCCTATCCAAAAAACAAGATTGGCATCACGGAATCCACCTATACCATCTTTAAGGTTAGGTTCCATAGTAAGAGGGAATCTTCTGTGCTTATCCTCTTGCTCAATAAGTTTACTTTGTATGTATCCCTTTATATCATCATGACGTATCTGATTAAGGACATTTTGCGTTTCCATCCAGATGAAATTTGAACCTTCTATAAAACGTGATTCTATGAGTGCTGTTTTTATGGTAATGTCCGTTTTTGAAACTTCATAGAGTTCTTCGACCGTATGAACACGATGTCCAAGTTTTAGCCCAGTATCCCAAAGGATATATAGTATTTTTTCTATCATCTCTTTGAGGTTGTATCCGGGGATTTCTTTATAGACTATCATAAGGTCAATGTCTGAATGTACACAGAGTTGCTCGCGTCCATAGCTTCCAAGGGCAGCAAGTGAAATCGGTATGGAGTTTTTCATGGGCGCATAATCTCCAAACATTGCTCTATGTGCCACTTTATAGATTATTTTTAAGATACTGTCTATTTTTTTTGTGTGTTTAACAAGAAAGTCTTTGCCTCCTGAAGTAGCAAAAGTCTCTTCAAGCGTGTCAAAGTAGCTTTTAATATCCTGTTTAAGTACTTTGGCTATTTTAAAATCGGGTGCATTTTCGTATAGAAGGGCCTCTATTTCTATTTTTACATCATCCATGCCGGGCTCCCTAATGTTTTAGTGCTATAATACCCAAAAATAACTATGGATATACTCAGATGGACTTGATACAAAAGATACGTAACAAAGTAAGACTCACTCAGGAAGAGGGTGAAGCACTTTATGACTTAGATCTCTATACGCTTGGTGAACTTGCCGATGCAATTCGTAAAGAGAAGTATGGCAATAAAAGTTATTTCAATATCAACCGTCATCTCAACCCTACGAATGTCTGTGCAGATATTTGCAAATTTTGTGCCTACTCTGCCAGTAGAAAAAATCCTAACCAATACACCATGACGCATGAGCAGATACTAGATATTGTAAAAAACTCAGAGCAATTAGGGGCTAAAGAGATACACATAGTATCTGCACATAATCCCAATGATGGAGTAGAGTGGTATATGGGTGCGTTTAGAAAGATCAAAGAACAGTTCCCTGATCTGCATATTAAAGCTATGACTGCAGCAGAGATAGACTTTTTAACAAGAGAATATGGCATCTCTTATGACGATGTAATTGATCTTATGATAGAGAGTGGAGTAGATTCTATGCCTGGAGGCGGGGCAGAGATCTTTGATGAAAAGGTACGTGAATATCTATGTAAAGGAAAAGTCACTTCAGAGCAGTGGATAGAGATACACCAAAAATGGCATGAACGTGGTAAGCAAAGCAATGCTACCATGCTTTTTGGACATGTCGAGACAAGAGCACATCGTATAGATCACATGATAAGATTACGTGATCTGCAAGATAAAACAGGTGGATTTAATGCTTTTATTCCTCTAGTATACCAAAGAGACAATAACTTTTTAAAAGTAAAAGATTTTCCGTCAGGACAAGAGATACTCAAAACCTATGCCATTAGCCGTATTATGTTAGATAACATTCCGCATATTAAAGCATATTGGGTTACCGCGTCAGTTAATCTTGCACTTATTGCTCAAGAATTTGGTTGCGATGATTTAGACGGTACCATTGAAAAAGAGTCGATCCAGTCTGCAGCCGGTGCGGCGAGCTCTCATGGTATGGATCTTAATGATTTTGTAGCACTGATCAAAAACTCCGGCTTTCAACCCATAGAACGTGATAGTCTTTATAATGAATTAAAAGCCTACTAGTATGGATAAACATTATTATCCTTATGAAGATTTTTTAACTGATACAAAGATATTGGTAGAAAAAATAGACTGGAAGTTCGACAGTATCATCGCTATTGCCAGAGGAGGACTTTCTTTAGCTCAACTCCTTGGAGAATATTACAATATCAGAGAAGTCTATAGCATCAATACTATTGGATATGAAGATACGGCAAAATTAGAGAGTGTTGAAGTTTTTAATATACCAGAGTTAAAATATGCCAACACCGTACTCATTGTTGACGATATTATAGATAGTGGAGACACTTTAGTGAAAGTCCTACAGGTATTGCGTCAAGCATATCCAAACGTTAGGTTTAGAACAGCTGCACTTTTTTATAAGAAAAGTGCTAAAATAGCTCCAAATTGGTATGTTCAGGAAGCAGATAAATGGATCGAGTTCTTTTGGACAGTAGATATGAAGAGGAATATATAAAATGGTATTAATGATAGATAACTATGACAGTTTTACCTACAACGTAGTACAGTATTGCAGAGAACTGGGTGCAGATCTAAAAATTATACGTAATGATGAACTGACCATAGATGAAATAAAAGCATTGAATCCTGAGAAGATCATTCTCTCTCCCGGGCCGGCGACTCCGGATGATGCAGGTGTTACACTTGATGTTATTAAAGAATTTGCAGATACTACGCCTATTTTTGGCATCTGTTTAGGGCATCAGAGTATTGCACAAGCTTTTGGTGGAGAGGTAATAAGAGCTAAAAATATGATGCATGGAAAAACTTCCCAAATTGTTGTAGATGCCCAGACACCTATTTTTAAAACATTGCCAAAGGAGTTTCGAGCTACGCGCTATCACTCGTTAACCGTAAAAAAAGAGACTTTACCTGATTGCATTATCGCGACATCACACAGTAAAGATGATGATGAGATCATGTCACTGCAAATTAAAGATAAACCTATTTATGGTGTACAGTTTCATCCTGAGTCTATTATGAGTGAATATGGACATGAAATGTTAGACAATTTTTTAAAACTCTAAGATCACATAATGAAAAAACAGTATTTCTTTTTAGCATTTTTCTTTTATGCTATAGCTGTTTTTTATCTTGCGGCCACAACACCCATAACACCTCATGAGGCAAAGATACTTTATACTTCGGATGATATTGTAGGAACATTGATGAGGTGGGGTGAAAGCCTTGGAGCTGGATTTATAGGATTTAGAGCTTTTTTTCTCTTTTTTGGCTTTCTGACCATTGGACTTTTTTATGAATTAAGCAGACGTCATTTTAATAAAAATGAAGATGTTTATCTTTCTACACTTATTTTCATGCTTTTGCCTGGAACGCTCACTGCAACAGCCTTGGTGAATGTATCTATTCTTGTATTGCCACTTGTGTTACTATTTGTGTTGCTTTATGAAAAAGGCCACTATCTTTTACTTCCTCCACTCATGCTTGCACTTTTTTTTATTCATGAAGCATCCATTATTTTCTTTGTTGCCGTTTTACTTTATGCGGTGATGCATAAAGAGAAAAAATTGGCTCTTTTTTCTCTGCCTTTTCTCATAGCTTTTATTTATTTAGCCAAAGGTATAGAGATAGGTGGACGACCTTCGGGACACTTTGCAGAGATATTTGGATTTTATGCTACCGTTTTTTCACCATTATTGTTTCTCTATTTCTTCTATGCTATGTATCGGATCTTACTCAGAGAGAAAAAAACACTTATTTGGTACATATCATTTACCGCACTTGCCTTCTCTTTGCTGCTCTCTATCAGGCAGCGTGTCTATATTACAGATTTCGCTCCCTATGTCATGATCTCTATTGTTCTCATGCTAGATGTATTTAATCATGCGATAGGTGTACGGTTACCGCAATTCCAGAAGCGGTATAAACGCGGTTTTATTGTTGTGATGTCTTTTTTGGCTTTAAGTGTTTTTTTGATCGTAGGCCATAAATTATCATTTTTGCTGCTAGATGATTCCCAAAAGCATTTTGCATATCGTATATACAAACCATATTTGTTAGCTAAAGAGTTAAAATCTGAGGGTATCGAGTGTTACGATGGAGCACATGGAAGAGAACGTTATCAGCTAAGATATTATGATATTCTTCCTTGTTCTGATTAAGCACCTAAAATCTCAAAAAACTGTTTCTAAAATACACAATATTTACTTTATACCTATGCTTTATATTACTTTCACAAAAGTTAAATCTATCTCATGCTAGACTATAAGGAACTAAATTAAAGGAGAACTCGATGGCTCAAAAGGCGATTAGAGAGTATGACGCAAAGTCAATTTTGGCAAAGCACTGGGATAAATATTTCTCAGACTTTACATATGCTTATGAAACAGTAATGGTTCAAAATGGATCAGAACTAGCAGAGGCTGCAAAAGTAAATACATGGTTAAGCGAAAAGGCATTGGTTGCAAAACCAGATATGCTTTTTGGTAAAAGAGGTAAAAATGATTTAGTACTTTTTAAAGATGCTAAACCAGGTGATGTATCATTGGCCAAAGCGATTAGCTGGATTGATGAAAAGTCAAGTACTGAGCAAGCAGTTTATTTTTCATTTGACGGTGACACACCAAAAGGTGAACCATCGGTAGATATGTTGACTCACTTTATTGTTGAACCATTTACCCCACACTCACAAGAAGAAGAATATTACATCTCTGCAACAGTTGTTGGTGATGATGATGTGCTTTATATGTCTGCTGAAGGTGGAATGGAAGTTGAAGAAGGTTGGGACGAGAAAGTAACGGAAGTTAGATTCAAAATTACTGACACTGAAGAAGAAATTGCTGAAAGAATTAAAGCGAATATCCCTGCAGATGTTGCTGATGCAGATAAAGAAGCATTTGGTAAATTTGCAATTGGCTTCTTTAAAGCATATAGAGAGTTAAACTTTGCGTACCTCGAGATCAATCCATTTGTAATGCAAGGGAATAAGATCGAGCTTCTTGATATGGTTGCAAAACTTGATGATACTGCCGGATTTATGATGGTAGAAGAGTGGGGTGATGTTTCTTACCCAACTGCATTTGGTATGGAAGCAAAATCTCCAGAAGTTGAAGCTATCGAAGAAGCGGATGCTAAAACTGGTGCATCACTTAAATTAACATTACTTAAACCAGAAGCACGTATCTGGACAATGGTTGCCGGTGGTGGTGCTTCAGTTGTATATGCTGATACAATTGCTGACTTTGCCGGTATTGATGACCTTGCCAACTACGGTGAGTACTCAGGTGGACCAACAACTGGTGAGACTAAGTTCTATGCGGAGACTATTCTTGACCTTATGACGAGAGAAAAAGATGCGAAAGGAAGAGATAAGATACTTATCATCGGTGGTGCGATTGCTAACTTTACAGATGTTGCAAAAACATTTACAGGTATCATTCAGGCATTTGAAGAGTATGCAGACAAAATGAAAGAAATTGGTATCAAGATCTATGTGAGACGTGGAGGACCAAACTATGAAAAAGGTCTTAAAGATATTAAAGAAGCGGCTGATAGACTTGGTCTTTATATTGAAGTATACGGCCCAGAAACACATGTAACAGACATTGTGCGTATGGCACTAGAAGCGTAGGGAGAGAACATGTCAAAATTATTTACGAAAGATACACAAGCGATTTTTTGGAACAACAATAAAACTGCTATCCAAAGAATGTTAGACTATGATTACACAATTAAAAGAGAAAAACCGTCAGTAGCAGCTATAGTTGCTCCTACTTCTGGTAACAAATTTGATAAATTCTTCTGGGGTGGTGATGAGATCATGATCCCACTTTATAAAACAACCGCAGAAGCAAAAGCAGCTCAGCCGC
>JAPHUJ010000123.1 GCA_026193735.1 Sulfurovum sp. | reverse complement strand
TACCGAGTTACTTCTTATTTCTATTGTTGCTATACTCTTTTTGGGACCAGATAAACTACCAACCGCACTGGTTGAAATGGCAAAGTTTATCAAAAGTGTTAAAAAGACTATCGGTGAAGCAAAAAGCTCTCTTGAAGAAGAGATGAAGATCGCAGACCTCAAAGAGGAAGCACTGAACTACAAAAAACAACTTGATGATGCAACAAACGAACTTAAAAATTTTAAAAACATAGACTTTGATGCTTTTGACGATGTCAGTTATGATGATAAAATTTCAAAAGAATCGCCTAAAGCCATTGCGACGGATCCTAAAACAAACGATCCTCATGCTGCGACGAAGACAGAAGAGGAAATCATTGCTACACAGGTTGAAGCCAAGAACGACACCGTGACATTTAAAAAAACACCAAAAAAGAAAAAGAAAAAAGAAGCGACTGATGAAACTACTGATATACCCAAAGATGATGCATAATGTTTAGTGAACTTAGACCTCATCTTGTTGAACTACGAAAGAGACTTGGACTTTCTGTACTCTCTGTGTTTGTTGCCTTTATCGTTGCATTTGTATTTCATGAAGTCCTACTAGAGTGGGTCACAGCACCTCTCAATGAAGCCCTTGATCAAGTTGCACATATCTCAAAAAAGGCTGCTGATGGCATGGTAACCACACACCAGGTTGGTGGTGCATTTTTCGTAGCTCTTAAAGTTTCATTTTTTGCTGCTTTACTGGGAGCACTGCCATTTATACTCTATCAACTCTGGCTTTTTGTCGCACCCGGTTTGTATAACAATGAGAAAAAAATGGTACTTCCTTTTGTTATAGGGGGATCAGTGATGTTCTTTATAGGTGTCATGTTTGCCTACTATGTCGTCACACCATTTGGATTTCAGTTTCTTATTACCTTTGGATCATTTCTTTATACACCGCTTATCAATATAGAAGATTACGTCGGCTTTTTTACGAAGATCATGATGGGGTTTGGTATAGCATTTGAACTTCCTGTATTTGCCTACTTCTTGGCTCTTCTTGGACTGGTCACAGACAAAACGTTGAAAGACTTTTTCAAGTATGCCGTCATTATCATCTTTGTACTTGCAGCACTGCTTACACCACCGGATATACTCACACAGCTTCTTATGGCTGTACCGCTTGTACTCTTATATGGTTTGTCCATCCTCATTGTACGTGCTGTGAATCCTCACAAAGAAGATCAGAATGAAGAAGATGATACAGAAGAAGAAAGTGAAATATAGTATCATTTTGTGCTTTGTTCAAAAGGTGTTCTAATGGACCTGCTTACCAAAAATTATGATTATGAACTCCCGGAAGGGTTCATAGCTACTACGCCCGTTCATCCCAGAGACCATGCAAAACTTCTGGTTTACGACAGAAAATCAGATACCATTATCCATACCACATTTCAACACTTACTGGACTTTTTGCCCAAAGAATGTGATGTATTTCTCAATGACACACGTGTTATCAAAGCACGTATCTTTGGGTATAAAAAATCTGTGGACAATCAGGGTGGTGGAAAAGTAGAACTTCTTTTCAACAAACCGCTGGATGCGCACCACTTTCTTGTACTCATCAGAGGTAAAGTCAAGATAGGTACTGAACTTTTGTTTGATGATAACCTTGTGGCTACCATTACCGGATTTAACGATGATGGTTCACGCATCGTCACTTTTTCTCATCACGGCAAAGAGATACGCTTTGAAGAATTGGTCCTTGTTTTAGATGACATAGGACATATTCCTTTACCACCGTATATGCAAAGAGAAGACAATGAAGAAGATAAAACAGACTATCAGACACTCTTTGCCAAAAATGCAGGTGCAGTTGCAGCGCCTACTGCCTCACTTCATTTTACCCCTGAACTCTTTGCAGCATTAGAAGAAAGACACAAGACACATAAAGTCACTCTCCATGTGGGTGCAGGTACGTTCAAACCTGTAGAAGCTGAAGAGATCTTGGATCATCCTATGCATTCTGAGTATTTTGATATCCCCAAAGCATCTGCTGAAGTACTGGACAGCGAGACACCTTTGTTGGCCATAGGTACTACTGTTACAAGAACAATAGAGTATTATGTACGAACAAAAAAAACACAAGGAGAATGTGATCTCTTCTTAAACCCTTCCAACCCACCTCAAAGAGTCACCTATTTACTCACCAATTTTCATTTACCTAAAAGCACACTTATCATGCTTGTCTCAGCCTTTATAGGAAGAAAAAAAACGTTACACTTATATAAAGAGGCCATAGAGAAAAAATATAGATTTTTTTCTTATGGAGATGCGATGCTCATACTATAGAAAGGTGTACCCATGACAATTATCTGGAAATATATTTTACTACCTATATCAGCCCTATTTCTTTTTAGTGGTTGTGCACAGAAAAAACCCTACAGTTATCCAAATTATGAAATTATCAAACCAGAAAAAACCTGTACACCCAACAGAAAAAATATTCAGGATCTGTTAGAATCCTATCTGGACAAACCTTATGTATGGGCAGAAGAAGGGCCCTATGCATTTGACTGTTCAGGACTCGTATATAACATCTATGGATCGATGGGAGTGGATGTACCTCGTGTGGCAAGAGAGCAAGCAAAGGTAGGTAAACAGGTTGCATTTAAAAACTTGTATTATGGTGATCTCATCTTCTTTGGTTCAACAAACAAAAAAAGTAAAACTATCAACCATGTAGGTATCTATCTCGGAGAAGGATGGTTCGCACATGCCAGCAGTAAAAACAGAAAAGTAACCATCAGCCACTTTGACAAAGAACCTGTCTATCTAAAACGCATGAAAATGTGTAAACGCTACCTTAGCGAGGATGAACGGGCTCGCTACATGAATTGTGATGTACCGCTAAAAGAGATGAAAATTACCAGTATGCGCTATACAACACCATGGCAGCCAGGAATGAGACTACCTAAAAAAGCTGTACCGAGCTAAATATTTTGATTAAATCTAATTTAAACGCATTCATCTATAATACAACTATGAAAAGAATCATTTTTATAGCATTCTCTCTTGTTTTAATAGGCTTACTAACGGCATGCAAACCTAATCCTCATCCTAAAAATCCCGATTATGCCATTCAAAAACCTACAGTAAAGTATGAACCTAACAAGCAAAATCTTGACAAGATGGTCAAAGAGCTTCAAGGACGTCCTTATGTCTGGGCAGAAGAAGGTCCAAATCACTTTGACTGCTCTGGATTTACCTACTATATGTACGGGAGTATGGGTATAGAGATACCTCGCGTGGCAAGAGAACAAGCCAAAGTTGGAAATGAGATCAAAATGAATGAGTTAGTTTATGGTGATCTCATCTTCTTTGACACAGAAAAAAACCCAAAAGGAAATATCACACATGTCGGTATGTATCTAGGTGATGGTTGGTTTACGCATGCGAGTACTACCGAATATGAGATCGTCTATTCCAACCTGAACACTTCCCCCTATTACAAAAAAAGATTACGTATCTGTCGAAGATATTTACCGACGACAAAAGAAAAGATCGCTATGGATGATGCAAAACCGTGGAAGAGCAAAAAATCTATAAAAGTGAATCCTCCTCGCATCATGCCTAAAGTGGCACAAGCATCCGGTATAGGGAACTACTATGTACAAGTTGGATCCTTTTTAGGGAAACCACAAGAGGCTTTACTCTATAAGATAACAAGAGCCGGATATCATTATAAGATCATTGCATTTCCTATCAATGGTAAACAGATCTCCAAACTTCTTATAGGGCCATACAGGAAAAGATCTGATGCCGTTGCACTTTTGGAAAGTATCAGAACACACATACAAAAAGATGCCTTCATTGCAGAGATCCGATAATAGCACCTTTCTGGAAAGTAGCTCTATCTCGACGGGTTTAGAATTGTAAAACCTGTTAAGCGGCATCAATATACTTATCAATCGAACGCTTTAACGTCTGTATCTCAAATAGATATTTCTCTTTAAAATTTGTAAGTAATTCATATTTCTTGTAGAGGAGTTGCTGCAGTATCTCTGTCACCAAAGCATGCATATCATGCGCACCAATTGTACCGGTCAATCCTCTCATATCTACACATAATAGTTTTACTTGTTCATAACGGTGTTCCTGTATCAATTTAGCGAAAATTTCATCACTTGTGCCGTACGCTGTAGTAAATTCCTTAAGTACTTCAAGATAAAGCGCTTCACTGTTATTTGAATGCTTGATACCCTCTTCGATATTTATTCCTGCATATGTCATTGTCTCTTTGGATTCAAGTTCTCTTTCTTTAGATTTAACACTAGCTGTATCAGAGAGATATATCGAAAGTGCTGTATAGAGTTTACCTATATTCAGTGGTTTTGCTAAAAAGGCATTAATACCAGAGTTGAACATTTTTTGGATCTCACTGTCTAAAACCAATGCAGTAAATGCGACTATAGGCAAAGCATCAAACTTTCTGTCAAGACGTATCATTTGTGTAGCCGTGTATCCATCCATAATAGGCATATTGATATCCATAAGCACTAAATCAAATTGGACCTTACTTTCTTTAACCAGATCAACAGCCTCTTGTCCATTATTTGCAACACTGATATCCATACCAGAAAGGTGTAATAAATTAATCAATACTTTTTGGTTGATCAGATTATCCTCCACAATAAGTATATTTTTTCCAGAAAAATCTTTAAAGCTGTTTTTAGTGATACCCTTTGTTTCAGCGATGTGTGTTTTGTGTGTTTGTACACGTTTAATATCATCCTTTTTCATTTCTTCCATAGATACCGGTGTCTTGATATTGTACATGTTTACGATCATTTCAAAAATACGTTCTTGATTGAGTGGCTTAAAGAGATGCATATCTATCACTTCATTCACAAAACTCTTTTTATCAGATTGAAGCAATGAATTGAGCGCTACAACCTTAAGTTCTTTTCCCATTTTAATTTTCTTGAAATACTCAACCAGTCTGATACTAAAGAGACTTTCATGCAAAACGACGATATCAAAAGGTGTTAGATTAGGAATATTTTTCATAAACTCCTCTTGAGAAAGTACTTTCACTTCATGTCTAAAATATGCGAACATTTTTTTAATGGCCAAAGCCGAATTATAATTGCTGTCAACAATAAAAACTTTTTTCTCTATCAGTATTTTTTCTGGTAGTCTGTACATTCTCTGATTTGATTTTTCTACTACGGTAAACGGTAAAGAGAGTGTAAACAAACTCCCCTTTCCTACTGTACTCTGCACCGAAAGTTCTCCCCCCATCATACTGATCAACTCGTATGCAACAAAGAGTCCCAGTCCGACGTATCTTCCCGTCTCTTCATCGTAGTAAGGTACAAATAGGTTTTCCAATGCTTCAGGATCAAGTCCTCTACTTGTATCTGAAAACTGGAATTGCAGTTCAACCTGTTCTTCAAAAGTATCAAACATTGATATTTCTAATTTCACCTCATCTAGATCTACTTGATCCATGATATGTTCAAGTATACTTTTGAGTGTTTGCCCTAAATGGAGAGAATCTCCGACTAAACGCCGCGGAATATTTTTATCTATATCAAAGATAAGTTCAACTCTACTCCCTGAGAATTCAGAACAGATAGAACCTGACAATTCATTAAGTACGTTATTAATATTAAATTCTTCATTGACTATCTCAATTTTTTTTGACTTTAACCTGAGAAAATCTATGAGATCATTAGTAACATCTAAAAGTCTATGTTCCACATTCGCTAGCATATCTTCTTTATTTTTAAATGATTTGGAGGTCTTATCTACAATATGTTGGCTTTTTTCAAGTGCCTGCTTCGCTATATTATGGATGTTTTCACTCATATTGGTAAGTAGGAGATTTTGACTTTTTTCCATTTCCAATTGTTTGTTAAGTATACTTTGGTGTAACTGCTGTAGCTTCTTCGTTTGCTGAGATGAGATAAATAAGATGGCTATTCCCACCATTCCTAAGGCAAAAAGAGCAACCCATATCCAGAAAGTTTCTATATCTGAACTTTCACTTGCTTGTGCATAATTCATCATACTTAAGCCTATTATGGCCATACTTGTTTTGTTAAAGTGCATTCGATATTACCTTATTGTCTATAATTTAATATTCTTCATGCTGACATTTCCCT
>JAPHUJ010000038.1 GCA_026193735.1 Sulfurovum sp. | reverse complement strand
TCTTTAAGTGAAAATCCTAATGCATCCTCTATAGCTTTTGGGTCAAATCCGCACATCCGATGTCCATTTATACTAACTAATGGACGCCGTATAAGAATGGGGTCATGCAGAAGTAATTCTAGAGCCTCTTCTAACGAAAAATCTTTAGGATCTATCTCCCCGCTTTTAATCTTTGGAGCGTTTGGATTGAACCACTCTTGCAGAGATCTATGTTTTAGATAAGTTAGAAGTTCATCTTTATGCATCTCAAATTTAAGTAGATTACGTGTAATGACCATACATCCTGTATCTTTCAAACTTTTTTTCTGTTTTGCATTGGTACTGCATCCTGGTTTCTCATAAAAGAGTATGATTTTCATCCAAGTTCTACCATATCAATTGCTTTATCAGTGAGGGCGAAGGTCTCTATGCCATCATCTTCAGCGCGCATACATTCACTTAAACATCCTGCAATATAAAGTGTCCCAATAGCATTGTCTACTTGCACTCTTTCCAGCCCAAGATATTCACTGATGTCATCTGCATCATATACATTATAGTTGTCTTCATCACTAAGATTGTAGATTGCTTTCATAACACGTTTTAATGCTTCTGTTTGATCTTTAATGTCAGGCATTATGTTTTCTCCTTAAGAAAATCTATCTGTTTTTGCAGAACAATACGTTGTAAAGGATGTAACGAGATATGCTCTAACCATACTGTGTACTCCAATACATAATGTGTTCTAATAAACATATGCAAGTTTTGTGCTTGATGGCTTAAGAGCTCAAGATACGCTTTGGCTTCATCATAATTAAACTTTTTAATAGGCTGTAATCGTCTCTTAACACCTTGACTAAGTTTCTCATCCAAGCGATCCTCGACCATTTTTAGAAATGTTGTTGCTGCAGTAACGTCAGCATACGTCTCATTCCATATACGTCCATTGATCATTTGATCACAGGCTACATCCAAATAAACAGGTGCAAATTCTAACACTTTAACAAGCTCATTAAAATCGTCATCTACCATTGCACGAAATAACATGCGACTACGATTTCGTACCTTTATACGTAGATTGTCTTTGGCTATAACGTCTGGATGCAACCTGGTAAATCGTTCATAGGCACCCAGTCTTGAGTGATTGAATGCCATAATAGAAACGATGGCATTTTTGTCACTTACCTGGTCAGGGTGAGAACCAGAAGGTCTGTAAAATGCCCACTCTAACCTTGCTTCATCATCTTCATGGTGTATATAGATACGGTCACCATTGGCTTCAAAATCCGGTTCATCCTTCAATGCTTCTATCTCATCTTTATAGCTCAATTCATACAAATTCACCCCTTTTTATAGATCAAAATAGAAAACATCACCATAATGTTCAAAACGTTTCATATTGCGTTTTTCACTGACTAGAAAAAGTGTAGTAAGCGGCGGGGCCTGTTCAATCTTGAAAAAACCATCACTGAGTACCATAAGCGTAGCATTTAGCTCAGTTACATGTTGAAGATACTTGAGTAAAGGTTGGAATTCTGTACCTCCATTTCCTTTTTCAAAAGCAATTTTAGGCTGTATATCTTGCGCGTTGTAAGTGATTATTTTTGTGATATCTACACTATCGTCAAAAGGAATTACCGTTACATTAAAATCTGTACTCATACGTAAGATACTATCTATAATGCCCAAGAATTTAGAAAAAGTCTTTTGGTTGATACTCATAGATCTGTCAAGTGCAACATACAAAACAAGACGGTTTTGTTCTTGTCTGTATCCTGGCAGATAAATGTTTTGATGAATAAACCTGCGATTGGGGCGTGAAAAATCACTCACTTTATCAAAAAAACTTTCTGTCATATACGTATGTAGAAGGGTTTCCAAATCTATTTTGGGTCGGATCACTTCATGGATCATTTCCAAAAATGAAGCTGGTGTATTGCCCTGCTTTTGCGCTGCTCCCATAGCTTGTACAATAATCGCATCGATCTCTTCAAGTGCCGCCTGAGTATCTCCTTCATTTTCAATGAGATCAAGCTTCTGTTCCTGTGGATTTTCTTCATCTGGAGTTCCCTCTCCTTCAGGGTTCTCTTGATAAAGTGAATTATAGACTTCTTCAACACTTTTATCACGAAATTTTTCCATCATGACTTCATGTTCAGGGCGTTCTCCAACACGTTCAAAATCACTGAGGAGTAGATTGATCACTACATCACTACTGCGGTTCCAAAGTTTATGATCACGTCCTCCCATACGAAAGGCATGTTTAAGGAGTATATGTAAAAGTGTATGTGCATAAGTGTATTTGAGTACGGGTTCGCTAAGCTTTTTTACTTTGTGTATATCAACAAAAATAGTAAGACCATCGGTTTCAAACACTTCATGTGGATTCTCCCGAAAATGCATAGGTAAAGAGAGCGCCAAAACACTTAAGAAAGGATGGTCAAAGAGAAACTGGACACGAATCTTCTCAAGACGTCTTTGTAACTCAGATGATAAAGTCGCCATACTTCTCAAGCCACTTGTTAAAAAGCGAATGTGTTGCCAGACTCTCATCTTTAACGATCACGTCTTTTATAAGCATGACACCAAATTCAGTAGGAAGCAATTCAGAAAATGCAAAAAGATGATCTTTATGTACTTCTGTACCCTGATAGTATTCTACCAATGCTGAAACCATAGCATACAACATCGCAGGCTGATTTATAATTTCAGGGTAATGTCCTTCATAAATAGCAGCGATATCAGGTAACTCTTCATAAATCTTCACATAAGATACAAATTCAATACCTGCACTATATCCTATAGTACCGTAAATAATGGATGTAATACTATTAAGATTTTGTGTAGCTTTAAGGATGTTTGAGAGCATATGGTAACTTCTTGGTGTTGCAAATGCTGGGTTGGCATCATCTTCTACTACAGGTTCTGTGGAAAGAAGATCTGGACGAAAACTCAAAAAACCAATGACAAAATGGTGTAGATTCGCTTTAAGGGCAAACAGCTTAAAATCATCAAAGCGTGCCTGCACATGTAAATGTACCATACGGTTTGCTAAGGGCGTCGGAAGCCTAAATACCACCCCTCTGTCACTTATTCTATTTCCTGCACAAATAATTCTCCATCCTTTTGGCAGTATGTATTCGCCCATCTGACGGTTCAATACCAGTTGATAGATCGCAGCTTGTACTGAGGGTGGCGCAGCATTGAGTTCATCTAAAAAGAGTATCCCTTCAGAATCAGGGTCTTTGGGAAAAAACACCGGAGGCATCCAAACAGTTTGATCGTCTTTGATAGAGGGAACTCCTCTAAGATCAACAGGATCCATCTGTGAAAGCCGGACATCTACCAATTCCAATTTATTTTTTTGGGCAATATCCGAAACGATATACGATTTACCGATCCCTGGACTTCCATGGATAAATAACGGTGTATCGGTTTGAATAAGGGTATTTATATGTGTATAAAGTTCTGTGGTTGAGATAGACGGGGTCGTCATGCACTTATCTCCTTGACCTGACATGCAAAACACGTCAACTGATCATCACAAGTTGCACAGGCAGGTGCCACTTTACCGATGCAATCATATAAATATTTCTTCCAAAGTTTCTCTTTTGGTTTTTGTGCAGCCAAGGTTGGGAAATTTTGCTTCATAAATTTCCCCATCTCCGTTCTACTTTGAAGTCCAAGATCCTCATAAAGATGATTCATCATAAGTGAATATCTTGCGACCATAGGGGCAAGGACTATTTTAGCTTCTTCATCAACTGCATGCTTGATCAATAATTGTTTTACATCTTTATACATCTCTTCATATTCTTGTATCATAATTCCATCTCCATCATTTTTCCCATAGTAATTTCAGCCACTTCACATCCAAAAGCATAAGAACTATCCAACTCCTCCTGGGTAGGAATTAGTTTAATCTTCAATGGGCTTATTGGCAACCTAAACTTCAACCAACGCATGCGATCGTGTAACATATCCGGGGCTTCACCTGTCCAACCGTAAGAGCCAAAAGTTGCACCGATCTTACCAGCACTTTCCAAGTATGGCATACATCCCAGTAGATCCCATGCTGGTTTGACAGCATCACCATTAATAGTAGGTGAACCAACGATTATCGCATCAGATTCTTCAAGTATATCTATCATATTTTGTTCTTCAAGTGAAGCCAGATCATACATACTGGCTATAACACCATCTACAGAGTCTGCCCCTTGAGTGATCTTCTCTGCCATGGCAAGCGTGTTATCATAACTAGACATATAAAAAACAGAGACCATCTTTTTTCCTGCTATGTTTTTCTTAGAGCTACTGTCGCTGCTCCATTGTGCATACTTATCGATGTAAGATTGTGGATCAGTACGCAATACAGGACCATGTAAAGGGGCAATAAGATCGATCTCGAATTTACTATAGAGTTTTAATGCCTGAACGACATACTGTTTAAATGGGCGCATAATATGTTGATAGTAGTATTTAAAGGCATAGCTAAAATCCCCAACTTCGTCATCAAAAAGACGTTCATCATAATAGTGGCTACCAAAAACATCTCCGCTAAAAAGGATCTTGTCTTCATATAAATATGAACTCATCGTATCTGGCCAATGAAGGAAAGGTGTACTTAAAAATTCTATTGTTTTATCTCCTAAAGAAATGGTTGTTCCTGTATTGGCAACTTCATACTCTATATCTTTTTTCAATAGC
>JAPHUJ010000058.1 GCA_026193735.1 Sulfurovum sp. | reverse complement strand
ATCTAAAGTCATATTCTCACCCTTACTTTTTCACTATGTACGCAAAAGGAGCCAAGCCCCTTTTACTACGCTACCGCTAAGCTCTCTTCGGCAGAGTGCCCTCTCAATCAGTTGCTTTGTCATACCTTCACACTCACTGTAACTATTTTCATTTGCTTTACTTTTCTAAATACTCAAGCTCTAAACGTACCTGGTCTTCATACGTTTCACGCTTACGTATGAGTCTGTCTTTTCCACTTTCTAGTGCTACTTCAGCTGCTTTCGCACGTGTATTGTAATTGCTAGCCATCGTAAATCCATACGCGCCTGCTGAGTGTATAACGATGAGATCATTGTGTTCAAGAGGAGGAAGAGGTACATCTTTACCAAAGAAGTCACCGCTTTCACAAACAGGACCTACTACATCTGCAGGTGTCTTTTCACCTTCTACAAGCACTGCTTCAATTTTATGATATGCATTATACAGGCTTGGACGGATAAGATCATTCATTGCACCATCCACAATAACAAAACGTTTTCCATCGTTCACTTTTTCATATAGTACCTTGGTGAAAAATGCTCCTGCATTGGCTACCATGTAACGTCCCGGCTCACAAAGCAATGTCACATCCAGACCTTTTGTTGCTTCAAATATAGCCTGAGTATATGCTTCTGCAGGAATAGTGACTTCATCATCATATACAACACCTATACCACCACCCACATCAAAGAATTTTATGTCAATTTTAATGGCTTTAAGGGAACGGACCAAATCTGCTACGATACTGCATGCCTCACGTATAGGTGCAAGCTGCGTAAGTTGTGAACCAATATGGAAGTGGATACCTACAGGATTTAAAAACGCTGACTTATTTGCATAAATGTACATACGTTTTGCCATATCTATCTCTACACCAAACTTGTTTTCATGTAGCCCTGTTGAAATATATGGGTGTGTTTGCGGGTCTATATTCGGATTGACACGGATAGAGATACGTGCTTCTTTTCCCAGTTCTTTAGCCACCATTTCCACACGCTTCATCTCAGCTTCACTCTCTAAATTAAGGAGTAAAATATCTTGTTCCAGTGCCTCACGTATCTCATCATCACGTTTTCCAACACCTGAAAATATGATCTTGTATTTATCTACGCCTGCAGTGAGAGCACGTTTTACTTCACCGATACTCACACAGTCTGCACCGGCACCAAGCTTAGCCAAGTGTGCGATAACTGAGAGGTTTGAGTTTGCTTTTACGGCATAGTTGATGAGTGATTTTTTACCTGAAAAAGCATTTTTTAGTGTGTTATATCTATTTTCAATATAATCAAAATCATAAATATACAAAGGCGTACCATATTTGTTTGCCAATGTTTTATAATCAATATTCATTTATACTATCCTGTTTGCTCAATACTGTGAGTCTATTTTAGGGTGATTTTATCTAAAAGTTAATTAAAAGGCACATTCAAAGTACTGCAGGGGTGTTAGACAATGCTTCTTTCATCGGTAAAATATACGTAAATAGCATAAATCCACAAAAGTACGATGGGTAATATAGTCGTCAATTCAGGTATTAAAACACCGTTTGATCCCATCTGTCCCAGTCCAAATAATACACCCCAAATGACAAATGTTGATGCCAACGAAAGTGCAATAACCGCACTTATATTCATCATCCTGGCATGAAAAGGCAATTTGAAAAATAGAATGAGTAATAAAGCCATAGCAAAAAGCGGCACCACGACCTTATCATATAATGACGCTCTGATCTTATCTGAGTTCAGGTTTTGTTTAACTAACAATTTCCATGTGGTATAAGCATCTATAATATTCAATGCTTTACCCTCATACAGTGATTCTATTATTTTAGGTTTATAGCCTTCTAATGTTTCTATACTCTCTTTATGTTCCACGATATATCTTTTTAATTCATTATCTTCATAGATATGTGTTTTTAATGTTGCATCGTAGGCAGTCCATTTTTCATCATCAAATGTCGCCATAGGCGCATTGATAGTATAACGTACCTGATACCCTTCTACTTTAAAAATAGTAATGTCTTCTATCTTTTTTTCTATAGGATCGAGTTTATTGATATAGACAAAAGTATCATTGTATTTGAAAAAAAGATCATTTACATTATAGACACCCAATTCATTTTCAAGAAGAAATGATGCTTTGTCTTTGGCATAAGAAAACTCTGTGGTATGTAATGTCAAGAAAATAAGATACGTCAGTGACCCTACTGCAAACAATGGTATTAAAAGTCTTTTTTTATCATATCCAAACGCATGAAATGCGCCCATAGTGTTATTTTTTATAAGTGAAACTTTCGTCATAATAAGTGCAAAAACAATAGCCAAAGGATAAAGTAACCCTAATGCTTCCTGCCACATATAAAAAATATAAAGTATTTTATAATTTGAAGCTACGGTAAGTTGTTGCATATGTTGAAAATAATCAATCGCAGCAAAAGCAAAAGAGAGACCAAACATGATGGCCAGTAGATTCTTAATATACAGTTTTGCCAAATATGTAAAATGTAATGAAGGATTCAATAGACTCATGACATTAACCCTTCTATCGATTTAAGGCTGTAGTTTGACTTGACTTCATTGAGCTCTTCTGTAGCCAATAAGGTACATGCTTTTGCCACATGTGTGATCAAAGCATCTAACATAGGCATTTCATCCTGTAAAAAATCATGTAAGACATAGTCTGAAACTTGTGATTTATGTGTGGGTTTACCCACTCCTACCCTGACACGTAAATATTCTTTTGTTATATGCATATCCAGCGATTTCAGGCCATTATGCCCACCGTGACCACCACCTCTTTTAAAACGTACAGCACCAAAAGGCAGATCTATATCATCATGGATCACAATAATATCTTCGAGTTCTACTTTGAAAAAATGTTTTACATACTGTACAGATCTTCCTGAAAGATTCATAAATGTTGTAGGTTTTAAAAAAAGTGAATTGGCAGCACGATAAAGCTTGCCTTGAAAAGAAGTTTTGGAAATGTCTCGGGCAGAAAAGTCATTGACAAGTTTATCAATGACTTTAAAGCCGATATTGTGTCGTGTATTTTCGTATTGTGATCCTGGATTACCTAGACCTACGAAAAGTATCACGACTGTGCTTTCATGCTTTGATTACTTAGCTTTGATCACACCACAGATTGCAACATCTGGTCTGTCCATCATTTTACAGTTTGCTGGTACTTCAATATCTCTTACAAGAATTGATGCATCTCTCTCTAATGGTTCTACATTAAGATCAAATTTTGCAGGCATAT
>JAPHUJ010000068.1 GCA_026193735.1 Sulfurovum sp. | reverse complement strand
TATCGTAAAGTGACTCCTTCTTTTGCAACAAAGATACTTCCTGGTATATTTTTAGTCACAGTTTTTACGGCGCGTTTCTTTTTGGAATATACCAAAACAAGACAGGCAGCCTACACGACTGATCTTCCTTTCAGTACAGGACAAATGTTAAGTATACCTTATATAGTATTGGGTATCTTATGGATCATATGGGCATTTAAAAGCACTTCTAAGGATACAAAAAATGACAAAGCCTCTCATCGTTAAGTATGCACTGGGTATTGACATAGGTTCAACTACCGTCAAGTATGTACTTTGTGATGAAGAGTTTAGCATCATCCAAAAAGCCTATACTCCACACGATACCAAACAGGCCCCAACACTTTTAAGACTCCTTGAAGAACTCTCTCTTACCCATCCGGATGCTTATAACAAAATCAACAAAGTGTATATCACAGGTTCTGGAGCATCACGCATAGCCCCAACCATAAACGCACGTTTTGTACAAGAAGTAAATGCAGTTGTACTTGCCGTAGAACACATGCATCCTGATGTACGTGCAGTAGTGGAACTGGGTGGACAGGACGCGAAGATCATTCACTTCAAAGAGAGTGAAGACGGTAAGAGATCTGTACTTACTTCCATGAACGATAAGTGTGCTTCAGGTACGGGTGCCACCATAGAAAAATGTACGATGAAAGTAGGTATGGAGAGTACTGATATTCAGAAACTCACTTTTGATACTGACAAACTTCACCACGTTGCAGCAAAGTGCGGCGTATTTGCAGAAACGGACATTGTCAACCTGGTCAAAACCTCCGTACCTTCTCATGAGATCATGAACTCTTTGGCAGATGCCATCGTCATGCAAAATCTGACTGTGCTCACACGGGGAAATACCCTCATGCCTAAAGTCCTGCTTCTTGGAGGTCCCAACACCTATCTTCCTTTCCTGCAAGAGTGCTGGCGTATGCGCATCAGCGAACTTTGGGATGAACGAGGTGTGACGTATGACAAAGAAAAGATTGATGAACTCGTCATCGTTCCTGACAATGCCCAGTATTATGCCGCGTTGGGTGCAATCATCTTCGGTGAGGGTGAAGCGAACAACGACAAACCTTTTACAGGTCTCATACAGCTCAAAACTTTGGTCGATACGGGAGGCGTTACACAAAATGAAAATAACGATGCCCCTCTGGTTTCCAGCCCGGAAGAGTTACAAGCCTTTAAAGATGCCTATACTATACAAGATTTCAACCCTCCTGTACTTACAGAAAAAACCACCTGTTTTCTAGGTATAGACGGAGGCTCCACCTCTTCTAAAGCTGTCTTGTGTGATGCACGGGGAGAATTGCTTTTAAAAGTCTATCAACTCTCCAAAGGGAACCCCATAGAAGACACCCTGGAACTACTTCAAGAGATACAGGCACAAGATCCAAATCATTTCTATGACATTCAAGGTTTAGGGGTTACAGGTTACGCGGCAGAAGTACTGGGTGGTGCACTTAATGCCGATGCAAATATCATCGAAACCATTGCGCACATGAAGTCTGCACAAAAAGCATTTGGAGAAAGTATCAATGTCATTTGTGATATAGGAGGACAGGACATTAAAGTACTTTTTATGGAAAATGGCATGATGAAAAACTTCCGTCTCTCCAACCAGTGTTCCGCAGGGAATGGCACTTTACTTCAAAGTATGGCGAAACAGTTTGCTGTACCTGTTGAAGAATTTGCAGAGGTAGCCTTTGCAGCGAAACAAGCTCCTATGTTTAACTATGGTTGTGCCGTCTTCCTCGATACAGACAGGGTCAACTTTCAAAAAGAGGGCTACAGTAAAGAAGAACTCTTTGCGGGTATCGCCAAAGTCTTACCTAAAAATGTTTGGCAGTACGTGGTACAGGCACCTAACCTGGCAGCCTTTGGAGACCACTTTGTCCTTCAGGGCGGTACACAGTATAACCAGGCAGCGCTCAAGTCTCAGGTGGACTACATCAAAGACAAAGTGCCTCATGCCAGAGTCGATGTACATCCACATCCTGGTGAAGCAGGCGCTTATGGTGCAGCTATCGAAGCCAAAGATGTTGTACAACAAAGAGGCTACGCAACCTTTGTAGGGATGAAAGAAGCACTGCAAATGACCTACACTTCTAAAACCGATGAGAGTACACGTTGTCACTTCTGCAGCATTAACTGCTCTCGTACCTTTATAGACACACAAACACCTTCATCCCACAGCGTACGCTACATCGCAGGGTTCTCCTGTGAAGAAGGTACCGTTGAGTCACATGAGGCACTCAAAATACTTAAAGACAGCAGAAAAGAATTACAACACAATACCCCTAATCTTGTAAAAAAAGAGTCTATGTCCCTCTTTGCTCCTACCTATGATCTGGAAACGAAACCTACAGCCTCTACGCAGATAAAAGAGCAGCAGGTCAAAGTCACGCTTGGCGGTTGGGGACCTACGCTACGCAAAGAAGTAAATAGAGACTTTACACTCAGTAGTGAAGAGGACAAAAATTACAGAAAAAACCTCAACATCGCTATACCCAAAGTGCTTAACATTTACTCCTTAGCTCCTTTTTTACGTACCTACCTCGAAGCACTTGACCTTAGTCCCATGAACATACAGTTTTCAGGATTTTCGAATGAAGATATGTTTTTGGAAGGTGCAAAATATGGCTCTGTAGACTCCTGTTACCCGGCAAAAGTGGCACAGTCTCATGTTTACTCTCTCATGTACTCTAAAAAGTTTGCCAAAAAACAGTTTGATCACATGTGGTTCCCTGCTGTGACCGAACTGCCAGGCTATGTCAAACATACTATGGGACAAACGTCCTGTCCTATCATCTCCGGTACGCCAAAGGTGGTGTATTCTGCATTTACCAAAGAGCGGAACCTTTTTAAAGAAAAAGGCATCGACTATGTAGAAGATGCTCTTAATTTTGATAACCGAGATCTACTGAAAAAACAACTTTTTCATACTTGGGGAACAAAACTGCGTATCACTGAAGATGAAAACAACTGGGCAGTAGAGCAGGCATGGAAAGCTTTAGATAAAAATGATGCTGACATTATGAAAGAAGGACGTGCCATTCTGGATGAAGCCGTCGCTAATGATGAGATAATCATTTTGCTTCTGGGACGCCCTTACCATTCAGACCCGGGACTCAACCATGAAGTACTTGATGAATTTCAGTCTTTGGGGTTTAAGACCATCTCTATGCGTGCCATACCTAAAGATGAAGCGTATCTGATGCAGTATTTTGAAGAAGATGTCGATCGTGGTCATATTGAGTCACCTTATGACATACGTGATGTTTGGGCAGAGAACTTCTCTACCAACTCGGCACAAAAAGTCTGGGCAGCGAAGTTTGCAGCACGTCATCCTAACGTCGCAGTGCTTGATCTTTCCAGTTTCAAATGTGGACACGATGCCCCGACCTACTCCATCATCGATAAGATCATAGGCGCAAGCCGTACCCCACACCTCACACTTCATGACATAGATGCCAACAAACCCGGCGGTTCGATCAAGATACGGGTCAAAACGTTTGCCTATACATTAGATCAGTATCAACGCAGATTGACAAACACCCCGAAAAATCACCCAAAAAACATGAATGAACAATTAGATAATACACAGCAAGAGGAGATGACAGTATGAATGCATCATGTAACAGTATCAAACCCCAGGAAAGCAATGGTGACTTAGGTTTCATAAACACAAGTGAAACACAGTGGAGAGATGTACCACAAAAAACCATACAATATGCCTCAAAAGAAGAGACCGTTATGCTTTCGGGTGGTCTTACCATACTGCAGGACCAACTCATACAGTCCGCCTTGCAATCACTGGGTGAAAACTATATTTCCATGCCTAACCCAAATTTTGAATCATTTCAAACAGGTAAAGCCTATGGAAACAGAGGACAGTGTAACCCTACATACTTTACAGTTGGCAACCTTGTCAAATACCTACAGAACCTTCGCGATGAAAAAGGGCTGAGCAGCGAAGAGATCGTACAAAAATATGTCTATATCACGGCAGGAGGTTGTGGGCCTTGCCGTTTTGGTATGTACATTACTGAATACAAAAAAGCATTAAGAGATACCGGTTTTGACGGCTTTAGGATTACCAGTTTCGAGCATGATAAAGGTCTCTTCCAGGGGGCTGACATTGACGATGGGATCTTAAACTTTACCCCTAAGTTTTTCATCACACTTATCAAGTCTGTGATCATCGGTGATATCATTAACATACTTGG
>JAPHUJ010000235.1 GCA_026193735.1 Sulfurovum sp. | reverse complement strand
CGGATAGGGGTAACCTCTGCGGCTGTTCCTGTAAAGAAGGCTTCATCTGCGATATACACTTCTTCACGAGTGACACGGCGTCTTACAACTTCTATACCCATGTCTTTAGCGAGGTCTATCACTGTTTGTTGCGTGATAGACTCTAGAGTGTTGTCACTAGGAGGTGAGATCAGTATACCATCTCTAACCATGAAGAAAGCTGCACCGGATGCTTCCGCGATATATCCCTGATCGTCTCTAAGCAGTGCTTCATCGTAACCTGCTTCTACAGCTTCGTATTTTGCCATTTGAGAGTTAAGATAGTTTGCTACTGCTTTGGCTTTTCCCATACCTGATGTGTTGGGAGTTCTTGTCATAGATGAGATTTTTACACGTACACCTTTTCTAAGGCCTTCTTCCCCAAGGTATGCACCCCATTCCCATGCTGAGATAGAAACTTGTACAGGCGCGTCTTTATGATACAGACCCATAACGCCATAGCCAAGATACACAAGGGGTCTGATGTAAGCGCCATCAAAGAGCTCATTCTCTTGGAGGAGTTTTACTTGTGCAGCGTTGAGTTCTTCAAGTGTAAAAGGTACATTCATCAGTGTCATTTTTGATGAGTTAAGAAGTCTTTTTGTGTGCTCATGTAGTTTAAAGATGGCACATCGTCCATCTACTGTTTTATAGGCTTTGGTTCCTTCTATAGCTCCGTTACCGTAGTGTAATGTATGTGTAAGTACATGCACCTTTGCATCATCCCAAGGAGTGAGTACACCATCCATCCATATATATTTTGCTTTGTTCATTATGATTGCTCCAGGATCTGCCATAAAGGCAGTCAAAATTAATGAATTATTTTAGCTAAATTGAGGTTAATAATCGGTGTATTTAAATCTTAATCATGCCTAATCCATTTTAGTCGGGAAGTTTAGACCAGGTAGACATCTTTTTGATATGAAGTCATTATGATAAATGGATACTGTGTTCTGGATAATAAATTTATGATAATCAAGATATTGATTAATAAGTATACAATTGGTTGTATATTTATTGTATATTTACGGTTATACTTGCTCCATAAAATGACAAAAAGGGTTTTTAAATGACAAAAACATTAATTAAAAAGGTATTGAGCCTAGGTTTTGGGTTGAGTATAGCAGCCACATACTCTATGGCAGAACTTGAGAAAACTGATCTTAAGATAGGATTTATTGCACTGACTGACTGTGCACCTATCGTAGTAGCCAAAGAAAAAGGTTTCTTTAAAAAGTATGGACTGAATGTTCATGTAGCAAAAGAGGGTGGCGGATGGCCAGGGATCCAACAAAAAGTAATTTCCGGTGAGTATGATTTTTCACATGCACTTGCAGGTATGCCGATCGCTGCTACGATAGGGATAAACGGTGATGCACACCTTCAGGCTCTTATGTCTCTGGACTTTAACGGTAATGCGATCACTTATGGTAATAACATTATCAAAGAGATGGAAAAGTATGGTTTGAATAAAACAGAAAGACCCGTTTCTGCGGATAGTTTAAAAAAGTATATTGATGCGAAGCATAAAGCAGAAGGTGACAATTACCACCCACTTAGTTTTGGTATGGTTCATCCTGTATCGACACACAACTATGAGTTGCGTTACTGGATGGCAGCTTCGGGAATCGTTCCTGATGCGGATTGTACGATCAAACCGTTCCCCCCGCCGACAATGCCTTCAAACCTGATCGCAGGTAATATCGAGGGGTATTGTGTTGGGGAACCTTGGAATTCCAGAATCGTACTGCAAGGTAAAGGTTCAGCACTTGTAACAAACTATGACATCTGGAACAACAACCCGGAAAAAGTACTTCAAGGAAGAGCTGATTTTATTGAAAAGAATCCGGAAACAACCAAAGCAGTTATGAAAGCGATTATTGAAGCGCAAATGTGGCTGGACGCATCATGGGAGAACAGGGAAGAGGCTATCGGTTTCTTGGCGAAAAAGAACTATGTAAAAGCACCTAAAAATGTACTTAGAAAATCTATGAGCGGTACATTTCTTTATACAAAAGGTATAGACAGTTCCAACCCTATGTTTAATACATTTGCGAATTACTATGCAGCGTATCCTTTCTATTCACACGGAATGTGGTTTATAACTCAAATGTATAGATGGGGACAGATCGATAAGCCTATCGATATGAAAAAAGTGATCGAATCGGTTTATCGACCTGACTTGTTTGCTGAAGCGGCAAAAGAAGTAGGGTATACATTGCCACCAAGCGCGTGGAAAAAAGATGGGGTTGATGAGTACAATAAATTCATCGACGGTAAAGTATGGGATCCTAACAAAGCGGTTGAATATATCTTTGATGTTGGGGTAGTAGATTCAAAAGTGAGTGAAGCAGATCTAAAAGCAGCGAATGGATGGGAAGGTAGTTTAAAAACGGTTCAACCAGAGTATACTTGCCCATATGGGCCAGCCGGATGTGCAGACCCTAAATTTGTCATGAAGAAATAACCCTGAATACAAAGCATTATGCTTTGTATTTACAGGTGCCTGAAGTAAGTAATCCTCCTTTTATGAATGTGACGTTTAATCTCATCTTCTCACTTCGGGCACCTGTAAATACAAAGGTGTCAACCCTTAAAAATCTTCATCTAACATAGTTAGAGGATTTTTAAGAGTTCGCATTAAAGGAGAAAAAATGAACAATGAGCTTATAAAAAAAATCGTATTACCACTGTTGGTCTTCATCGCCATATTGGGTGTGTGGACCGGTATCGCAAATGTGGTGGAAGATTTCCCAACCCCTGCCAATACCTATGTGTCTGCTTTTGGTGGCGTGAACGCAGACGGTGATGAAGTAGAGGGTGTTTTGTCTGATCCTTTTTATATAGAGAATGAGGATGACAAAGGTCTTTTCTGGCAGATATTAGAGTCACTTAAAAGGGTTTTTGGTGGATTTGCTTTGGCACTCATCTTTGGTATTCCATTGGGATTGCTTGTGGGTATGAGTAAAAATGCCCAGTATGCTTTTGATCCTTTTATACAGATATTTAAACCGGTATCCCCGTTGGCATGGTTGCCACTGTTACTTTTTATCTTCCGGGATATTAACGTAACGGCGATCTCAACTATCTTTATTACTTCTATCTGGCCGATTATTATCAACACGGCTTTAGGTGTTAGATCTGTGAGTGAAGACTATATGAATGTGGCTAAAGTTTTACGATTTACACCGTTAGAGAAAGTGGTACAGATCATCTTGCCGGTAGCCGTACCGTACATCTTTACAGGAATGAGACTTTCACTGGGAATTGCTTGGTTGGTTATTGTTGCTGCTGAGATGTTGACCGGTGGTATCGGTATTGGGTTTTGGATTTGGGATGAGTATAATAACCTTGCATATGACAACATTATTATAGGTATTATTTTGGTTGGTTTAGTTGGGTTTATTTTAGATCTGATGATGGGTAAAATAGCAGACTTCTTTGATTATACAAAAAAAGGTAGGGCGTAATGAGTGGATTTTTAAGTTTAAAAAATATTGAAAAAAGATTTCCTACCCCTGGGGAAGAGGATTACATCGCGGTGACTGATGTAAATTTGGAAATTAAAAAAAATGAGATCATCTCGATCATCGGACACAGTGGATGCGGAAAATCTACCTTACTCAACATGATCTCTGGACTTGACAGACAAACAGAAGGAAGTATTATCCTTAAAGAACATGAGGTTAAAGGACCTGGACCAGATAGAGCAGTGGTGTTTCAAAACCACTCTTTACTGCCATGGTTGAGTGTGTATGAGAACATTGAAATGGCAGTGAAAAAAGTGATGCCTGAACTTGATGCGCGAGAACTACGCGAACGTGTAGAAAAATTTGTCTCTATGGTAAATCTTGAACCTGCGAAAGATAAACTCCCCGGTGAAATTTCCGGAGGTATGAAACAACGTGTAGGGATAGCAAGAGCACTTTCAATCAAACCGGATGTGTTGCTCATGGATGAACCTTTTGGTGCACTTGACTCTTTAACCAGAGCCAATCTTCAAGAACATTTAATGCGTATACAGCAAAGTGTTGAAAATACCGTGATCATCATCACCCATGATATAGATGAAGCAGTACTTCTCAGTGATAGGGTCATTATGATGACCAATGGTCCTGAAGCGACCATAGGTGAGATACTGGAAGTAAATTTAGAACGGCCAAGAAACAGGGTTGAACTTCAACATGACCCTGAGTATATAAGATGTAGAGAAGCAATATTGAGTTTTCTTTATGAAAAATTTGCAAAAGAAGATGAATAGTGTTAGAATAAAATAAAGGGGATATGATGAAAGAATTTATTAATGTGTATGAAAATAATCAGGAAGATATTGAAAAATTTATCATTACAACCTTAAAGAATAACGGTTCTATTTTGGCAGAAGCATCAAGTAACTATAAAAAGGTTTTTAAAACTTTCCCTTCTATGGAATTAGCCTATGTCACTGATCAGGACTTTAATCAATGTGATGCAAATATCTTTAGAAATAAAACAGAATTGTCTGCAAAAGGTCAAAGTAGGGCCTACATGAGCACAAAAGTGATGCAAAAAGATGATGAATTTTCTATAAGTACGCCTTACATCAGTTCTGCAACAGGACATACGTGTATTACTGTGATGAAAAAAGAAAAAGACAAATATGTATTTATTGATCTTAGACTTTCAACGTTACTCGGAAGGCTTGGTCTGATAGAACTCAATCCTAATTTTAATGAATTTACAACCTTTTTTTATAAAGCAGTAGGTTTTTCTTTGATGGCATTTGCTTTTTTTGCTATCATTTATGCCATATTTGGGTATGTATCGAGTATCTTCATAGAGGGAAATTTTTCTCTTGATACCCTGTTTAAACCTATCGTAGCACTTACTTTGGGACTTGCCATTTTTGACCTTGCCAAAACGATTTTAGAAAGAGAAGTATTTTTTAAAAATTACAGTAAAGACAATGAAGATACAAATGTCTTAACAAAGTTCTCGATCGCTATTATCATTGCACTTTCTATTGAAGCATTGATGGTGGTGTTTAAAATCGCTTTACATGATTATTCGCAGATGATATATGCACTTTATCTTATTATCGGTATTGCATTGATCATTATATCATTGGGAATCTACAGCTATTTATCTAAGAAATAGTTTTTTATTTGTAGTCAATTAGATTTATATGGTATACTTTTCTTGATTTATATCAAGGAAAGTTACTTATGTACGAACTCAAAGATATACCACTCTTTTCAGGGCTTAGCGAACTACATTTGGCAGAATTACAAGAACATATATATGTTAAGCACTATTCTAAAGACAGCATTGTATTTTATGAAGAGGATAAGAGTGAATATCTTCATGTTTTATTGGAAGGTGATGTAAAGCTTTATAAGACTACTCCAAATGGGAAAGAAGTGTACTTGCATGGCATGAGCGCTCCTAATGCTATAGCTTTGTTCCCCGCTTTGGAGAGAGTGGCTTTTCCTGCGACATGTGCATTTCTAACAGAGGGTACAGTGGGCTTGTTGCCACTTGAAAAACTGCATAAGTGTCTAGAAAACTTAGACTTTTCTTTAGCAATGATAAAAGCCATGTCAAAAAGGATGAAGTTGCTTGAGAATTTGCTACATAAAGAAACTATATTTTCTTCAGAAGCGAAGATCGCAGATCTGATCGCCAATAACGCTAAGATCTTCCAGCATTTAAGAAACAATGAAATAGCTTCTATCCTTAACATCACACCTGAAACCTTATCTCGTATCTTAACCAAACTCAAAAAAGAAGAGATCATTACTATTGATGATCATATAGTAACGATAGTGAATCAAAATGCACTTCAGGATATCATCGAAACCAATAGCATGAAAAAAAGTGCATCAAATTAATTGAACATGAAATGACTCTAAAATCATTATTTAATATAAGATTAAAATAGTCTCTATTAATCTTTTATTATAATTTTCCAAAATAGTATTAAAAATCCCCCATTATTGACATGCATCAAGCATTTACTTTTCTAATATTGTTATCCTTATTATGTATATTTACATTTATCTAATTACCTAAAGGAGGAAAAATGTCATTAAATAGACGAGATTTTTTGAAAAATTCAGCAGCGGTGGCAGCAGCAGGTGCAGTGGGGATTGCAGTCCCAGAGGAAGCACAGGCAGCAGCAGTTAAGGCAGAATCTAAATGGAGATGGGACAAGGCAGCTTGTCGTTTCTGTGGTACTGGTTGTGGGATCATGCTTGCGACCAGAGATGGACGCATCGTTGCAGTGAAAGGTGACCCTGCTGCTCCTGTAAACAGAGGTCTTAACTGTATTAAAGGATACTTTAATGCGAAGATCATGTATGGTGCAGATAGACTAAAAACACCTCTGCTTCGTATGAATGATAAAGGTGAGTTTGATAAAAAAGGTAAGTTCAAAGCTGTAAGTTGGGAACGTGCCTTTGATGAGATGGAAGTGCACATCAAAAAAGCACTTAAGGCATCTGGTCCGGAGGGTGTAGGTGTTTTTGCATCAGGTCAATACACGGTTATGGAAGGATATGCCGCTCTCAAAATGATGAAAGGTGGGTTCCGTTCAAATGCAATTGACCCTAATGCCCGTCATTGTATGGCATCTGCGGTTGTTGGTTTTTACCAGACCTTTGGTATTGATGAGCCAAGTGGATGTTATGATGACATTGAGCTTACAGATACCATCGTTTCCTGGGGTTCAAACATGGCAGAGATGCATCCGATTCTCTGGTCACGTGTAACAGATAGAAAACTTTCCAACCCCGATAAAGTCAAAGTGGTTAATATGTCTACCTATACACATAGAACGTCTGACCTTGCAGATATTGAGATTATTTTCTCCCCCAACACTGACTTGGCACTGTGGAACTATATCGCACGTGAAATTGTGATGAGAGATGATGCGGAAAAAATTATTGATTGGGATTTTGTGAAACAGCATATGGTATTTGCTGCAGGCCCTGTGAATATTGGTTATGGATTGAGAAGATCAGATGAGAAATCTGTGAAAGAAGGTAAATATTCTGCCTTAGAAATGGAAACCGTTTCAAAAGAGATGGAGAAGAAAATATCTGCAAAAGAAGCTCCTTCCCTAGAGCCGTATGGATACAAAGAAGGTGATGTGATGAAGAACATCCCTGGTACACTTGCTCACTGGGAGATCTCTTTTGAAGAGTATAAGAAATCTCTTGCACCATACACACTTGAGTATACGGCAAAGATTGCAAAAGGCGATCCAAATGAAGATATTGAAGTCTTTAAAAAGAAACTACAGGCACTTGCAGATCTTTATATTGAAAAAGGAAGAAAAGTAGTTTCTTTCTGGACAATGGGTATGAATCAGCACACTAGAGGCACATGGGTAAATACACAATCTTATAATGTACACTTTATGTTAAATAAACAGGCAAAACCTGGTTCAGGAGCATTTTCACTTACTGGACAGCCAAGTGCTTGTGGTACCGCCAGAGAAGTAGGAACATTCTGTCACAGATTACCTGCAGATTTGATGGTTGCCAATCCTGATCACAGAAAAATTGCG
>JAPHUJ010000251.1 GCA_026193735.1 Sulfurovum sp. | reverse complement strand
AAGATAGTATTTTCAAGAAGTCTGTGGTACTGGAAAATATGTATCTTTATGAAATTATGGTTCGTAAGGGAGATTTTGTCGCCCCTGGTTCACCCTTGGCAAGAGTTGTAAATGCAAGTAGAGCAAAGCTGGTGCTTTTTTTAGAGCCTGATGAATTAGTACATATAGAGCAAAAGACAGTGTATCTTGACGGTGAGAAGACAGACTATAAAGTAGATAAAGTCTGGAGAGTAGCGGATGAGAAGTTTATCTCTTCTTATCGAGCAGAGATATATATGCCTGCACCTAAAGGATCATTTTCAAAACTCATGAAAGTGGAGATAAAGTAATGACTACGGCTTGTGGATTAGATTGTTATGATGCTTGTAAAATAGTGCTGGAGGAAGATACTTTTCCTAAGATGACAGGTGATGCTTCACATCCTGTGGGTAACGGTGCTTTGTGTGCATTACTTAACAAAAGTATACATGAAGCAGCACGTATAGAGTCTCCACGTATAGAAGGTCAAGATGTGAGTATGGATGAGGCCATGCTGGCTGTAGCAGATGCTTTTAAACATAAGACTTCTTTACTTTGGAGGGGCTCTGGCAATATGGGCGTGATGCAGGAAGTCACGAATCTTTTTATGGAAAGTGTAGAGGGTAGTCTTACCAAAGGAAGTCTTTGTGATGGTTCTGGCAATGCAGGGATCATCAATGGCAGGGGGATCAACAAAACGTTACCTCTGGAGCAGATAGCAAAGGCAGATACTGTGGTGGTCTGGGGACGTAATGTTACCGTGACAAATTCGCATATTATGCCTTATCTTGAAGGCAAGAAGATCGTGGTGATCGACCCTGTCAAAACAGATATCGCAAAGAAGGCAGATTTTCATCTACAGATACAGCCTCGTACAGATTATTATACAGCTATAATGTTGGCCCGTTTTGTATTTATGGAAGACAGTGAAGATACAGAGTGGCTGGACGAATTTGCGCCTGAACATGAAGATTTTTATGATTATACCCGTGAACATCGGATTAAAGCTATTTTGGAATATATAGGTACAGATCTTGGTGAAATGGGTAGGGTTTTAAATTATTTACGTCATCAAAAGGTGGTATTTTTAGTGGGTGCAGGGGTACAAAAATACTCTACAGGTGCATCGGTGTTACATGCTATAGATTCACTTGCAGCTACTCTGGGACTTTTTGGTAAAGAAGGATGTGGGGTGAGTTACTTTGGCGACTCACAATTGGGTTTTGTAAATCCTTTTGATGTACAGTGTAATAGGGTGTCAAAAGTAGTTACGGATTTCTCAGCATTCGATACCGTTTTGGTACAGGGTGGAAACCCGGCAGAGTCTATGCCGGACTGTACTCGTGTAAAAGAAGAACTTGAAAAAGTTGAAAATCTCATCTACTTTGGTTTATATGAGAATGAAACTTCAAAAAGAGCCAAGATCGTCATACCCGCAAAGAATTTTTTTGAAAAAGAGGATGTACGTCTCAGTTATGGACATCAGTATGTGGAAAAGATGAATAAAGTGATGGATTCGGATATTGGTATCAGTGAATATGATTTTACAAAGTATTTGTTTGCATCTTTTGGATTGGCGGGGTTGGAGAGTGAAGAATACTACATCGATGCTTGGCTCACACAGTGTAAAAAACAAGGTGAGCAACATATCTCACCTGCATATGAAGCGTGTCCATATGAGGAAGGATTTGGTGAAGATGGAGATGATGAATTTGAATTCATCGAAGACTATGATGATAATTTTGTCAACACAAAGCGTTTTACCAAGTACCGAAAAACAAGCACAAATAAAAAAGTAGATGAGACATACTGGTTACTCTCACCTAAATCAAGGAAAGCACTCAATACACAGTTTAGGCGTGAAGACAAGGTGCAAGTCCATCCGGAAGCAGGATACACTGAAGGAGAGAGAGTCAGACTTAGCTCAGCGTATGGGGAACATGACTTTATTGTAAAACATAATGAAGATATACGTTTAGGTTCTGTGGTAATAACGAGCAATACTTTGGGGTTGAATACCCTTACTCCTCCCATTATTAGTGAAGAAGGAGAGAGTGCTTGTTATCAAGAGGTAAAAGTGACTATTGAAAAATTAGAAAAAGCGCAAGAGTAAAGGAAAAAGATGAATTTAGAAGAACAAGACAAAGCATATGTATTGCAGACATATACGCGTGATTATACGAATTTTGTAAAAGGTGTAGGGTCTACGCTTTATGATGATAATGGAAAAGACTATATAGACTTTGCAGCTGGTATAGCTGTGAACTCGGTTGGGCATGGAAACGAGAAGCTTGTTTCAGCTATTTGTGAACAGGTAAAAAATATCATACATATCTCCAATTTGCAAGTGATAGAACCACAGGCTAAACTGGCACAAAAAATGGTTGAACTGAGCGGATATGATATGGGAGTATTTTTTGCAAACTCTGGTGCAGAAGCGAACGAAGGTGCCATTAAGATCGCACGTAAATATGGGGAGACCAAGTTTAAAAATAAACGTTACAAAGTGATCACTCTAGAACATTCATTTCACGGACGTACTATTACTACCGTGAAAGCCACAGGTCAAGAGAGCTTTCATAGCCCCAACTTTTCACCGTATCCGGATGGGTTTTCTTATGAAAAGTCTATTTCCGATGTGTATAAAGCCATAGACGATGAAACGGTAGCTGTTCTCATTGAATTGGTACAAGGTGAGGGTGGCGTTCAGCCTTTTGAAAAAGAAGAAATACAGAAATTGGCAACACATCTTAAATCTGAAGGTATTTTACTTATCGTAGATGAAGTGCAAACAGGTGTATATAGAACAGGTGAATTTTTAGCTTCAAATTTATATGAGATAGAGCCGGATATTATTACTCTTGCCAAAGGTCTTGGTGGCGGAGTACCTATAGGTGCAGTGATGACAAAACATAAAGATATTCTAAGTGCAGGTGATCATGGCAGTACTTTTGGTGGCAACTACTTGAGTACAACAGCAGGACTCGCTGTTCTAGATGTGTTGCATTCTTTATATGATAGTGGTACTTTAGATGAAACTTTGGTCTATTTTTCTCAAAAACTACAAAATATTCTTCTTAAATATAATCATTTATTTGAAAAAGAAGTAGGGCTGGGACTTATGCGCGGACTCCGTGCCAAAAGTGCTGAGATTCAGGGTACTGTGATTAAAAATGCGATGAGAGAAGGTTTGATCGTACTTAAAGCAGGGCGTAATACGGTCCGTTTCCTGCCAAGTCTTACAATCAGTAAAGATGAAATTGATGAAGGGTTTAAACGTTTTGAAAAAGCTATTTCTTCTTTGTAGTTTAGTAGCATCATCGCTTATACATGCAGATGAGTTGGGTGATATACTCTCTGACAATAAAGAGTTACTCTTTGATTATAAGTT
>JAPHUJ010000138.1 GCA_026193735.1 Sulfurovum sp. | reverse complement strand
ACCTCGTTTCAAGCGAAGTAGCAAAGCACATTGTAGATACGTTTGGAGAAGCTGGTAAAAATGAGATACATACGATGCTAGAAAAAGGCCAGCTTTTTATTAAACAGGCCAAAAAGATCTTAGAAAACATCTAAATAACCTATGAGATTATCTGAATTTTTCAAAAAGTTCTTTTTTGTCCTGCTCCATTTCAATATCCGAAAGGAGAGTTCTTTTTTTAAATATCTGGTACAACCTATACTGTAAATAGATACCGAATATTGCCAATATAGTCAGATAGATAAGGATATACAGTAAACGAACGTCAAGATAATCAAACAGCATAGCGCTCACAGCTCCCAATATAATGGCCAAAGAAATAATAAACGATCTTATCATCAAATATTCTTTTAGCTCAATGGACTCATCTTGCATAAAATCAACAGTATGCACTCTGGCAACTTCAAATGTAATGCCTTGAATGGTAAAGATAGCCAAGATCACATACGTAAAAAGTTCAATGGAAATAGAGTATAGAAAATAGCTTGCTAGTTGAATCATATCAAGCACGATGGAAAAAAGATAGATATTGTATATCTTAATATGCTTGAATAGAGGCTGTACGATGCCGTCAAGCGCACCGATCAACATGAAAAAACTTATCATAAATACGGGAAGATAAGTTCCTTCAAGTTTGGTAATATAAGGCATTAATGTCCAATCAATATAGGTGATAAGCAACATAGCCAAAGACTGCAAATATAAAAAAGTACTTTGATTTATCTCTTTAAGTATAAACTTATAATTTTTGAGTTTCATCGTTGTTCTACTTTCTCATGAAATATCCATCATAATTGTTCGGATAATAACTCTTTAGAACTTTTTGCTTTCTAAAACCGAACTTTTCATAAAGAGTGATAGCACTGCTATTTGTCGTTTTGACTTCAAGCGTGTAGATAGATACCTGTAAACGGTTAAATGAATATTCCAATAGCTCTTCAGCCACACCAGTACCTCTTAAATGCGTAGATACACCCAAAGAATAAAGACGATAATATTTTTTTCTTTTAAGCCAAAGGACATAAGCAGCTAATTCATTATCATGCATATAAACAAAAAGATCGTTCCTTTTTATATGATAATAAAATGAACCTTTGCTCAAAGGAAAATCATCTTTTGAAAAGAGTTTATTTTCCAATGTAACTAATGCTTGAATATGATCTGGGGTGGCGAGAGTGATCATTGTTTTTGATAAATCGTATATTTAGGTATCAGCTTGTCAGGACGATAAGACATTTTGACTTTTTTCAAATTTTCAAATCCCATGTCATCGCCTACATTGATCCATTCGCTTTGATAGATCTCTTTAAGATATTTGGTAAACTCTCGAAAGATGAACTGGGCACAGCCAAGTACCTCAAAATCAGTTTTTTCAATGATCACGCTGGATGTTTGTTCATTGATCTTTTCCCCTACGGTAAAGCCTTTGATCTCATCATCGATATAAAGAACCATCCCCACAACATCAAGGTTTTGATAATCATTCAATAGACGTTTAATAGCAAATCTTTCAAAATAAATACCATCAAGAAATATTTCTACCTCTTCTTTGGGCATATAGGTTGTTCTGTCTTTTACCCATTTGTTAAAAAGATGTGTAATCCCATCCCTGTGTTTCTCAATATCTAAGATCTCAACCCTGTGATTGGTGTATACCTTTTTAAACTTGTTGATTTCATTTCTTTTTGATTTGTACTGATCACCTTTGAGTTCGATGAGATTATCAGCTTTATAGATATAGTCTACCAGTTTCTTTTCGATGATGAAATCTTTGAGCATATCAAAAATAAGTGTACCTTCTTCAAGATAGTCCACAAATCCCTCGAGTAAATTTTCATGAATATATTCTATTTTTGAATACTGCCTATTACTGTTATGCGCATTCATGATCTCAAAACATTGCAGCATCGCTTTATAGGTATTTTCTTGTTTTCCCAAAGGAGGAAGAAGCATTGAAAGTTCACCTGAATTTAAAATAAATAAACAAAAGGTATCATTGACAATGGCATAAAAACCAGTGGCAGTAGAGAGCCAGATATAATTACCTGCAAAAGTATAGTCACTGATATCCGCATTGACCACTTTAAGGTAGTTGTCCATACTCTCTTTTGCTCTTAGGTCAAAGTGTTTTAGGGTGTAGTTGCTAACGGTCAATGTTGACACATTTTTCTCCAAAATATTTTTT
>JAPHUJ010000097.1 GCA_026193735.1 Sulfurovum sp. | reverse complement strand
TATGGAATTACCTTTTTACATTGCAGTTATTGCCATTATGAGTTTGAGTGGAAGTGTAGATATCGCGACCATAGCATCAGGACAGACAACCTTTAATGCTTTTGCTTACCCGCTACTTTTCATAGCAGCAATGACCTCTTTTATCGGAATGATGGGACAAGCTCCTTTTGATGTGGTTGGTGCGCCAGTTGAAGTCTATTCCGGACCGGCATCTGAGTTTTCCGGAAAGTTTTTAGCGCTGCTCATGAGTCAGAGTGCGATATTTACTTTTGCAAAACTGGTCTTGATGGTGCATCTCTTTTTAGGTGGAGCAAGCGGCTTCTTGGAACTACTTGTCAAAACATTTGTGTTATTTATACTGGTCATATCATTTGGTGCTATCTACGGACGGTTTAAAACACCACAAAGTGTAGATTTCTTACTTAAAGTTCCTACAACTATTGCTGTTGTAGGACTTATACTGGCGACTTGGAGCTAATATGGAACATAATGGATTTTTACTTGAACAGAAAACCTTAGAAGGTGACTTAAACTCTGATACTTCACACAAAAACTCTGTGGATTTTCTGATGAACTGGTTTAGGAAACGAAGCATTTTTGTTTTGGCATATGGAACAGGGTGTGGAGCCATTGAAATGCCACCGACCTTTACCAGCCGTTATGATGCTGAGAGATTAGGCATCAGAGGTGCTGCAACACCTCGTCAGGCAGATGTTATCATCGTTTCAGGCTACTGCTCTTACAAAACACTGCGACGGATCATCAGAACATATGAACAGATGTCAAATCCAAAATATATTTTGGCACTTGGTTCATGTACTGTAAACGGTGGTATGTACTGGGACTCCTATAACACCATCAAAAAACTGGAAGACTATCTACCGGTTGATATGTATGTAAACGGATGTATGCCTCGCCCGGAATCTATTCTTGAAGGTTTTATAGCACTTCAAAAAGAGATAGGTGAAGGAAAAGCTTCTTCATGGAAAAAGTATGAAGAGAATTATGAATTTTACAGAAAGAATCAGGAAGCGATTCTGGGTAAAAAAGTAGAACCATCTTATGATGCTGACTGGTATTTATATGATGGAGGGCTTTAATGTTTAACGAGATAAAACAACGTTTTGCCACCGATGATGTAGAAGTCAAACGTAATGACCTTTACAAAGTACGTATCAAATACAGCAGGCTCTTCGAACTCATGCACATGCTAAGAGATGAATATGACTACAAAACACTTAATGCCATCACCTGTACGGATTGGATAGAAGAGGGGCATTTTGCATTGACATATATGCTCACTACCGAGGACAGAAAATATACATTTATGATCCAGACGATGATCAACAGAGAAGATGCTCAGGCCAAGACATTGAGTCATGAATATAAACAGGCTCAGATCATGGAAAGAGATCTGCATGAAATGTATGGGATTGATTTTCCCGGAAATGAAAATCTGAAAGAGTTGAGCTTGGAAAGTTGGGTGCATACCCCACCACTTAGACGAGAGTTTGATACTTTAGAGTTTGTGACCAATCATCTTATCTTTCGAGAGGGACGTGAGGATAATGTAGATACGAAAGCAGAAACAAAAAGATTGCGAGCAGAGAAGAAAGCCCAAAAATCTAAAGACGAGGAGGTGAAAGATGGAAAATAAACATATCACTATCTTTCACGGGCCTCAACATCCGGGTATTACCGGAAATATGTCTATAGAACTTGATCTTATCGGTGAGACGATACAAAAAGCAACTACACATGTGGGTTATCTGCATCGTGGCTTTGAGAAACTCATAGAGAGACGAACAGTCATTCAGGCTTTTACGATCGTTTGTCGTATCTGTGTACCTGAACCTGACCCGAATGAAGCAAATTTTGCTATGGCTGTTGAAGAGTTGGCCGGGCTTGAAGTGACACCTCGGGCACAATATATTAGAGTGATGGTTTTAGAGCTGTCTCGTTTAGCTGCACAATTTCTATGGATGGCAGGGCAGAGTGGTTCCATTGGTCTTTATGCTGTTGGGCAGTGGGCGATTGCAGATCGTGACCTTATATTGGATCTCTTTGAAGAGCTTACAGGGGCAAGGGTCTACCATATGTATATCTATCCCGGTGGTGTGAGACGTGATCTGCCTGAAGGTTTTTTAGAGAGAGTGACAACATTGTTAATCTACATGAAAAAACGGCTTAAAGACTATGATGATATCTTTATAAACAATGCCAGTTTTAAAAACAGAGCTGTTGGTGTGGGTATTATCTCCAAAGAGGAAGCTGTTGCAAACGGTTATGTGGGTCAAGTACTTCGTGGCTGCGGTATCAAAGCTGATGTACGAAAAGATGCACCGTATCTTGTGTATAATGAGTTAGAATTTGAAGTCCCGACACAAACGACAGGTGATGTTTATGCAAGAGCCTTGGTGCGTCGTGCAGAGATGGATCAAAGCTTACATATCTTAGATCAGGTTGTTAGAAAGATGCCGGAGGGTAAAGTGATGATCAAAATTCCAACGCATAGAAAATTCAAACTTCCCAAAGATGATACTTGGGTAAAAGTAGAATCTGCCAGAGGTGAATTTGCATACTATATGGCTGGTGACGGCTCTGAGAAGATCCGACGTATGCAAGTACGTGGTCCTTCACTTGTCCATGCTTATACACTTTTGGAAGATCTTTTGATAGGTGCAGAACTGAGTGATGTTGCACTGATCATGAATTCACTCGGCATTTGCCCGCCTGAGATAGAGAGATAGGAGAACAAGATGAAATGGTCTGTTGATTTAAAAGGAACACTTTCCCCGCTTAGTATCATTACTGCTTTTTGGCTAAAGCCAAACACCATAGCGTATCCTGCTGTCAAAAAAGAGACGGCTAAAGGGTATCGCGGTTTTCATACCAATTTTTTAGCAGATTGTATTGGTTGTGCAAACTGTCAGGATGTTTGTATGAATGATGCAATAGATATGATCAAAACGGACAAAGAGTATAATAGTAAAAATACTTCACAATGCATTCCCCGTATAGATTATGGAAGGTGTTGCTGGTGTTCACTTTGTACGGATGTCTGCCCTCCTAACAGCTTGAAACTGGAAGATGATTACTTAAATGTAACAAAACATGCAAGTGATTTTCTATATATGCCAAAGGATAAGGAATGATACTTCTTTTTTGGACGGTTTTACTTTTTGGTATGTGGATTATTTTGACATCAAATTTTCAAATTTCCAATATTTTAGTCGGAATAGGGGTTAGTTTCTCTATATCGTTGGTTTATCTAAAACTATTTACACACAAAGCATTTGAATCCATAAACCCTTTTTGGTTTATGGTGTATCTGTTTGTTTTACTTAAAAACTTGATCATTTCCAATATGCAAATATCTAAAAGAGTGCTACGAAGAGATATGAAGCTCTCACCTGCTATAGTCGCTGTAAAAACAGACCTTGACAGTGACTGGAAAAAGCTTTTACTTGCTAATTCCATTACACTGACACCGGGAACATTAACGCTTGATATAAAAGATGACAAACTGTTTATTCATGTCATAGAGTATAATGAGGGTTCAAATAAAGAGAATATTACAAAAGAGTTTGAAGATATTATTGCGAAAGTCTAGTGAGAATTTACACTATATAAAGCATAATATACCATCGTAGCAGTAAGAGAGTAAAATGTGTTTAAAAATAAGGCACCTTTTTTGGCTCAAATAATTCTCATGTTAGGTACAATATATTTTAGTATTTTTGCCTCACTTGTTTTTGATGTTGGTTCTATTTCTTGGGATTAAAGTGAGTTAAGTGGCAGTGTTTATGTTTCTTACTGCAACAAATTATTTTATAAAAAATTTAAAAAAGAGAAAGTTAATGAATGAAATAAAAAGTGTATGTGATATTACTATTTTTGGCGGACATGGTGATCTCGCATTTAGAAAGCTGATGCCAGCACTTTATCATTTGAGTAGTGATGGATATTTGGATGCTGAAAGTCGTATTATTACAGCTACTAGAGACCAAATGACAAACGAAGAACATTGTGATATTGTTAAGTTGAAACTTCAGGAGTTTTTACCGGAGAAAGCTTTTGATAAAGACAAGTTTGATCGTTTTAAAAAACAACTGCATGTTGTTATTATAGATTTTTTTGACGATGAAAGTTATAGTGGGTTGAAAGAACTCCTGACTATGTATCCTCAAAGAGACAGGATCAATTATCTTTCAACAGCACCTGATTTTTTTGGCTCTATTTGTAAGTCATTGAGTCAATGGGAATTGATAACACCACAAAGCAGGGTTGTCCTTGAAAAGCCTATCGGTCGTGACCTTGAGTCATCACGCGTGATCAATGTGGAAGTCTTGAAATATTTTGAAGAATCACAGATTTATCGTATTGACCATTATCTGGGTAAAGATACGGTACAGAATATTATGGCTCTTCGTTTCTCGAATCGAATTTTTATGCCGCTTTGGGATGCGAATAACATTGACCATGTGCAGATCACCGTAGCTGAGAGTGTTGGTGTTGAAGGGCGTTGGGGATATTATGATGAGTATGGTGCTATGCGTGATATGGTACAAAACCACCTCATGCAGCTACTCTGCCTTGTAGCGATGGAACCGCCTTGTTCTCTGGAAGCAGACAGTGTACGTGATGAAAAAGTAAAAGTACTGCGCTCTCTTCGTTTAATGAGCGCAGCTGACATTGAACAAAAGACAGTCCGTGCACAATATGCATCAGGTTCAAGCAACGGAGAAGCTGTGCCGGGTTATCTTGAAGGAGAAGGGGTAGAAGAGAGTACAACAGAAACGTTTGCTGCCCTTCGTGTAGACATAGACAATTGGCGTTGGAATGGAGTACCTTTTTATTTACGAAGTGGAAAGCGTATGCGTCAGAGAAACTCGGAGATCGTGATCTATTTTAAAATGATCCCACACTCTATATTTGCAAATAAAGGTAAATGTATTTCTCAAAACAAACTTGTAATCTCACTTCAACCCAAAGAAAGTATTCATTTGCAACTGATGAATAAAATTCCTGGACTAAGTGAGCAGATGAGGTTGCAACAGGTGGAACTTGAACTTAATACTCCACTGAATATGGAACATAAACCGGATGCCTATGAGCGTTTACTTTTAGATGTGATTCGTTCGAACCCGACACTTTTTATGCGTTTGGATGAGGTTGAAGCTGCATGGAAATGGGCCGATGTCATATTGGAAGGTTGGGCAGAAGATATCGTGCCCATGAAAAGTTACAGTGCGGGAACCGATGGTCCCAGTGCAGCGGTACAACTTATCGCGAGAGATGGCAGGAGTTGGCACGATGAGTAGATCTGAACATGCTTTTAGCGGGCAAGATGATTTGATAGTAGCACTCAGTCAAAGTATTACAAAACACCTGCAAGAAGCGATTGATGAAAAAGGGAAAGCCTCTTTACTTGTTTCCGGAGGCAGTACACCCAAACCACTCTTTAAAAAACTCAGAGAGGCTTCTCTTGCCTGGGAAAAAATAAGTGTTGGTCTTTGTGATGAAAGATGGATACCTGCATCAGATGAAAACAGCAATGAAAATCTTGTAAAAAAATATTTGCTTCAAGGCAATGCAAGCACGGCTACATTTATAGGTATGTATACTGAGAAACTAGATGTCAAAACGGCAGAAAAATGGTGTACAAAAAAGATGAAAGAAGCACTTTTCCCTTTTGATGTACTTATTTTAGGTATGGGAAATGATGCCCATACGGCTTCTCTTTTCCCTGATAATGCAAAACTGGAAAAGGCTTTGGATCTGAATAATGAAGATCTGTGTATAGTGATCGAACCAGCAACTGCTCCTTATATGCGTATGAGTTTGACACGTTCAGC
>JAPHUJ010000037.1 GCA_026193735.1 Sulfurovum sp. | reverse complement strand
TAGCACTGAAGAAGAGACAAGCAGTTGTGAATCGATAGTACTCATAATGGCTGCAAGGATCGCTGCCAATAAAAATCCAGCGATCCAGGGATTAAATAGCAGTTGTGAAAGTGAGATAAAGATCTTTTCGCTGTCTTGAAGGTCGATACCATGCCCTATGACATACGCAAAACCAAAAAAACCAACGCTGAGTGAACCTACGATCGATAGGAACATCCAGCTCATGCCGATGATCTTGGCACGAACCATCTCATCTTGATGACGAATCGACATAAATCGTACCAAAATATGAGGCTGACCAAAATAGCCAAGCCCCCAAGCCAAAAGAGAAATGATAGTGATAATAGAACTACCACTGATAATATCCAAATGAGTAGGATCTGCTTTTCCAATAATGCTTAGGGCTTGTTCTACACCACCCAGTTCAAAAAGAACGACAATAGGAGTTACGACCAAAGCCAGCATCATTAAGATCCCCTGAACAAAATCAGTCCAACTTACTGCATTGTATCCACCTAAAAAGGTGTAAGAGACGATAATAATACTGCCCACCCACAATGCCGTTGAGTAATCAAGGTTAAAGGTGGCTTCAAAAAGTTTAGCACCGCCAACCAGTCCTGATGATGTATAGAGCGTATAAAAAAGTAAAATGACGACAGCCGTAATAATACGGAGCATATTACTGTCATCTTTAAAGCGTTCTGAAAAATAGTCAGGTATGGTAATAGCATCATTCAGATGATGAGTATACACACGAAGCGGTTTAGCCACATAATGCCAATTCATATAGGCACCGAGTAAAAGACCTAATGCTATCCAGGCACCAACCAAACCGTCAGTGTACATCATACCTGGAAGTCCAAGCAAGAGCCAACCGCTCATATCGGATGCACCGGCACTTAGTGCAGTCACACTCGGTCCCAAACCACGACCACCAAGGACGTAGTCGCTTAGATCATTGGTCTGAAAGTAAAAGTAAAATCCGATTCCGACCATAACGGCCATATATGCTATAAATGATATTAGTACTGGTGTTTCCATGTTGTTCCCCTTATTTTGATAGTATTCCTTTTTGTCCCAGATTTCCATAACGATGAAAACTGTCTGAAATACTTTGCTCTATAAAATAGTGCATCAGTTCAATGCGACCATGTGATATAAATGGATCCGAAGCGATATAGAGTGCTTGATCTGCAACAGCTTCATAGATATTTTCAGATACATTTTCCGGCTGCAAGAAACGAATACGCTCAACATGTGACATTGATCTGATCAATGCGGCTTCATCTTCTCTTACCATGACGTCACCATCGTTTTCTTGATCCATCAATATGTCTGCCTTCACCTCAAGCCAAAGTAGTTCAGCACTCCCAAATGTTTTAGGTAATGATATGTGCAGTTTTGCTCCAGCCATTTTGATGGCCATAATCGAAGGAAGGATTTGAGACAGATCATCATTCTCTTCTACACGTAAAAGTACACTCTTTACCGGTAAATATCGAATAATATTGCTTTCTCCACGTATACCTGCATAATCATGTTCATGTTTAAACTCCATATCTAACCAGAGTGAGAAGTGACAGGCTTTTTTAAGTGAGAGTTCAATGGCATCATAATGTTCATATTCATTGGACAGAAGTGTTTCAAGTTTATTGAGGTACTCCACAGAACAGGTCTCATAAATATTTGTATCATCATAAGTGATATGCATAAATTGTGAAACATAGTTAAATCCACCTGCTTTTTTACCAGAACCTATAGCCGACTTACGCATACCTCCAAAAGGCTGTCTGATCACAATCGCTCCTGTTGTAGGACGGTTGATATAGAGGTTTCCTGCCAGTAATTTCTCTTTCCATATTTCTTGTTCACGCTTATCAAGACTCTCCAGTCCAGAGGTGAGTCCATAACCTGTTGCATTGACGATCTCTATGGCATCATCAAGGTCATTGGCACACATAACACTCAGTACTGGTCCAAAAAGTTCTTTCATATGACAGAAGTCACCCTTTTGTGTCCCCCATCTGATAGAGGGTCTGAGCATATAGGGATTTTCATTCTCTGCATACGAGGGTGTAATGGCCCAAGTCTCATTTTTATCAAGATAGCTAAGTGATATTTTTAAGTCGTCAGTAGGTAAGTTCGCTAGTGTCCCGATACGATTTTTAAAATCCCACACAGAACCAACTTCAAGTGATTGGGCTGCATCTATCAGTGCTTGTTTAAAGTTTTCATCTTCATAGACCTCTTTTTCAAGTACCAAAAGTGATGTGGCTGAACATTTTTGACCAGAGTTGCTAAATGCTGAAGTGATCACATTCTTTATTGCCTGATCATGGTCTGCCATCGCAGTTACGATCGTTGCATCTTTACCCCCTGTTTCTGCACTTAGCGCAATGTTTGGTCTTGCTTTTATCATATTGTATGCTGTTTGTTCTCCCCCGGTAAAAATGACAAAGTTGATGTCCGGATTTGAGACAAGATGTTTGCCTACCAGAGAACCGCCTGTTGGCACAAATTGAAGTGTATTCCTGCTTATGCCGGCATCCCAGAAACATTGACAAATTCTGTATCCGCATAATATAGCATCTGAAGATGGTTTGAGAATAACGGTATTACCTGCTGCTAATGCAGCAGCAACACCACCTGTCGGGATAGCAATAGGGAAATTCCAGGGGCTGATAACCAGTCCAACCCCTTTAGCTTCAATATTTACACCGCTTAAATTGGATATTCTATCAACACTATAGGGGTAAAAATTGAGAAAATCAATAGCTTCAGATACTTCTACGTCTGTCTCTGTAAATACTTTTCCCACTTCAGCGGCCGCAATGCCGATAAGGTCTGCTCTTGCTTTTCTAAATTCATCTGCGACATCCATTAAAATCTTTTGACGGCTTTTAACCCCCAGATATTTCCATCCATCCGGATCTTTTTTTGCTGTCTGACGTGCCAGTTCCAAGTCATCAGAGGTTGCTTTGTAGTAGTAGCCTACTTTGATCTTTTCATAGTATTGGGATTTGTCTATGATCTCTATTTTTTTACCTGTACGTATCTCCTTTCCTCCGATGACAGGAGCAGCATTAAAACCACCATTTTCACCTATATTTTTCCATTTGTCACGAATAGAAGCAGCCCATGTTTGATTCTGAGGTAATGCAAAATCAGTATCCGGTTCGCTTTTAAACTGATAGGTTTGAAGATCAATTTCAGATTTTGTGATGGCATGATTTCTGTCTTGTATCCGGTTTGGTTTAAGTGTGAGTTTCGGGATCATTTCCACACAATCGTCATAGCTTTTTAGAAGTTTTTTCCATGCTTCGCTGTCTACTTTAAGTCCAAAACTATGTCTTAGAAAGTTTTGTTCTGCTGTATTTTCATCAAACCTTCTTACCAGATAAGCAATGGCATTGGTAAAAGTTTCATGTGTCGCAGTAGGTGCATAAAGTATAACATTCACATTGTCATCTTTCAGTATTCTGTATGCTGATTCACTCATGCCCTCTAGCATTTCAGCCGTATGAAATACTTCTACGCCACGCTCTTTGGCTAGAAGTACTCCAAGTGCCTGATCAAAAAGATTATGTGATGCTATACCCACATGTACTGACGGTGCTATCTCTGGAGAGAGAAGATAGTCCATAATCACTTTATAGTTTGCATCAGTTTCAACCTTACTTGAAAATGTGACATTCTCCCAGCCCCTTAAACTTGCTTCAGTAAGTTCCATCTCTTGGTTTGCACCCTTAACCAAACGTATTTTTATAGGTGCACCACCGTTTTCAGTACGTTCTTTTGCCCACATAGCCAAATTTTGTACATGTTCAAATGTATCTGGAAGGTATGCCTGCACCACAATACCTGCATGATAATTATGAAACTCTTCAAGTTCAAGTGTTTTCTTGAAAACATCGATGGTAAGTCCCAGATCACGATATTCTTCCATATCCAAGTTGACGAATTTATGCTGTTGTTTATTCTGATGATCTACAAAAGTATTTTGCATGGCTGCACGATATATGGGTACAAGTCTCTGGCTTATCTCCTCTACACTCCATTGATGTGTATGGGGTATGATTTGCGAAAATATAGTCGATATTTTGATAGAAAGGTAGTCAATATCAGGGTTCTTCAAAGCTAAAATATACTTATTTATACGTTTTTGTCCCTCTTTTTCTCCCAGGATGATCTCACCAATGATATTGAGATTTACTCTTGTGCCTTCTTTTCTTCTGTGTTTAATATGTTTTATGAGAGGAGTATTCTCTCCTTTGATAATAATACTGGAGACATCATTTCTCAAATATTGAATAAACAAAGGGATGGAAATTGAACTTACGTAAATACCCACATGTCTAAACAGCCAAATGAGTATTTGTTCAAAAGAAGAAAAAAACTCAGTATTCTCATGTTTGGCAAATATATACGCCAATTGGTCAGCTACACGAGCAGTATCTTTCGAACGGAAACTCTGATCCAGCAGTTCTATTAGAAAGATCTTATTCATAGGATCATCAAGCATTTTATTCATCATGTCATGAAAACGCTTCTCTTCACTTTCCCGGCTATTTTGGATTAGACTCTGCCATCTGTGAGCAACACTTTTTACTTCATCAAATGCTTCTTTTGATATATTCATATGATCTTACTCCTTTATATCTATTTTCTAGATGTGGTACTATCTTAACGTCTTTCAGATTGTTATGCTATCAGTTTGATAAAAGTTTTATTTTCACCCAATATATCAAATGAATTTTCATTTTTTAATTCTTCTTGTAAGCTTGGTGCAATTTCAATAGCAAGTTTAATATCTGAAATTGCTTCATCTATATCTCCCAATTCGGCATTGGCACGTGCTCTCTGCCAATAGGACAAGGCATACTTATCATCAAGTACTATGGCTTGATCACATAGAGATAATGCCCATCTTGTTTCCTTTAGATCCAATAAGGTATGTGCTTTATGGGTCATAGCCTCTACACATCCTGGTGATACTTTCAAAATTTCATCATAAAGATTTAATTTTTCTTGCGTACTCTCTTCAACTTCTACTCTTCTCCAAAGCGCATTCACTTTTTCTGTCTGTTCAAGGTGCTCTTGTGTTTGTAAAATAAGTGCAAACCGTTGTTTTGCTTTTGACTCAATATTAACTAACCTTTCTTCAAAATCTTTAGAAAGTTTTAATATTTTGGTTTCTACCAATTGTTCACTCTTCTCTTTTAGCTCTTTAAGAGATTTAAGTCCAACAATAAGAAGTATAGAACTCGCAGCTGCAATAATATAAAATATATTGTTGATAGTATCCGTTGCGTAAGTGATGGCTCTATCACTTGTTGAAAGTTCACTTTTGGTAATCTGTTTTGTCACATCTTCTCTTAGCCTTTGCTGGTTAGTTCTAAGCTCTTTTAGTTCATCGAAGACATAGCGTTCTAAGAGTGGCTTTTCTAAAAGTGTATTGGTAGAATGTTTTGTATCTTCCAATGCATAAGAGACATTACAGAAAATAAGACTTATCAATAATAGTCTGGCTATAAAATGTATTCCAGTCATCTAAGCTCTAACTTGACCGCTGCCATATATTTTAAACTTGTACGTCGTAAGCCCTTCAATTCCCATAGGACCTCGTGCATGAAGTTTATTTGTACTGATCCCCACTTCTGCGCCAAATCCAAATGAACCACCATCGGTAAATCTTGTACTTGCATTCACATACACTGCTGCAGCATCAATAGCATTCAAAAAGTTCTCGGCCGTGGTAATATTTTCAGTTATAATGGATTCAGAGTGGCCAGAAGTAAATCTAACGATATGTTCAATAGCTCCTTCCACTCCATCAACGACTTTTATATTTAAGATATTTGCCAAATACTCCGTATCAAAATCCTCATCTGTAGCATTCTCAACATCAATGATTTTTTGTGTATTGAGACAGCCTTTTAGTTCAGTATGTGCCTCATCAAATGCACTTTTAAGTTTTGGAAGTGCATTCTCTGCAATAGCACTATCGACAAGCAATGTCTCCATGGCATTACAAACACCAGGACGCTGTACTTTTGCGTTTAGTGCGATAGCAATAGCATTGTCAAGTTTCGCATCTTT
>JAPHUJ010000117.1 GCA_026193735.1 Sulfurovum sp. | reverse complement strand
GCCACATCTGCATGTTTGGCTTCACCTATGGCATTGACCACACAACCCATCACAGAGACATCCATCGGTGTTTTGATGTGCGCAGTACGTCTTTCTACTTCCGCTACAGCGCTCACCAGATCAGCCTCTATACGTCCACAGGTAGGACAAGAGATGATGTTCAGTCCCTCTTTTATCCTGCCACTGTCCTTGAGTATGGCTTTTCCTACTTTTATCTCTTCTTCAAGCTCACCCGTGATAGAGACTCTCATCGTATCACCTATGCCGTCAAGCAGTAACGCACCCAATCCTATAGCAGATTTTATAGTCGCATGGAAAATCGTTCCTGCCTCTGTCACGCCTAAGTGAAAAGGGTAGTCATTTTTAGATCGTAACATTCTGTAGGCATCTACTGTTCTGTCTACATCGGAAGCTTTGAGTGACACTTTGATATCTGTAAATCCTAGATCTTCCAAAAATTTAATGTTGTACTCCGCAGAAGCTACCATACCTTCTGCAGTTGCGCCATACTTCTGGTCAAACTCTTTTTCCAGTGAACCTGCATTGACACCGATTCGTATCGGCAAATTACGTTCCTGACAGGCTTTAACTATCTCTTTGATACGTGATTTTTCACCTATATTGCCAGGGTTTAGACGTATACAGTCCACCCATTTTGCCGCTTCCAGCGCCAATTTATAGTTAAAGTGAATATCTGCGATCAGCGGTAAAGAGATCTGCTCTTTGATGGCCTTCAGTGCCAAAGCATCTTGCATCTCAGGTACAGCAACGCGAACCATATCCGCCCCTGCAAAATGCAGACGGTTTATCTGCTCTACTGTGGCTGCAACGTTATGTGTATCACTGTACGTCATGGACTGCACAGAGATAGGTGCATCGCCACCTACAGCTACATCACCCACATAAATTTTTTTAGTTTTAACTCTTTCTTTCACGGTTTGCCTTCAAGACATAAATATATTTTTCTTATTTTACCTAAACAACCTACGATGGATATTAAGAGAATTCAACAGGGTCAAAATCTATCTCTATCTCTCTGCGATCCACGCTATGTAAAGCCTTCAATAAAGGCACCCGGCTCTTAGATCTTAGTAAAATATTGAAACGATATTTATCAGCTATGCGTTCCACGGGTGCTTTTCCATGTCCTACAATCTCTATATCTTTAAAGGATTTAAGTTTAGTCACAGTATCAAGTGTGATCTTACTTGCTTTACTTTCATCTTTATGCGCTATAAGTATACGTGCAAGCGAAGCAAAAGGTGGATAATCTGCTATCTCTAAAAACGCAAGCTCGTCTTTGATAAAAAGTTCATAGTCAGCCAAATAGGTTTGAAAAAATTCCGGATCACCTGTCTGTACTATGACCTCTGCTGCATGTGCACGACCACTTCGTCCTGCGATTTGAAAAAGTAATGACATAGCTCTTTCTCTCGCTCTGTAATCTGCAAGTCCCAAGATATAGTCAAGCCCCATAATGATGCTAAGCGTGATCCCCGCATAATCATGTCCTTTACTTAACATCTGTGTACCTAAAAGAAGTTGACTCTCTCCCGTCTCAAAACGATTCAAAGCCTCTTTAAGCTTCTTGGCAGTCGTAATGCTGTCTTTGTCAAACTGTTCAACCTGTATACCCTCAACTGCTTCAGATATGACTTCTATGGCTTCCACTGTCCCCATACGTTCACTTTTAAGCGGTGTGTGTCCGCAGTTGGTACAGGTATCCACTATCGCCTCCGTGAAGTTACAGTAGTGACATTTGAGATGTCTGTGTTTTCTATGAAGTGCCATCCCCACAGAACAGTAAGGACAAAGATGTGTTTTCCCGCAACTTTCGCAGTAAAGGTACTTGAAGTTACCTCGTGTAGGCAAAAACAGCAGTGATTGGTCTCCGGCTTTATAATGCGTATGTATGGCATCTAAGATTGTATGATTAATGCTGTCACCAGAGATGAACTTGTAGTTTTTTTCTGTTTGTATGTAGGGTTTATCTAACTTGACCACATCGTATTTGTAGTACGAACCCATGGAAGGTGTCGCAGATGCCAACACGACTTTTGCACCCGTCTTACTCCCCATCAACACAGCTACATCACGTGCATGGTAACGAGGTCGTGTCATAGCCTTATAGCTGTCATCATGTTCCTCATCTACCACGATAAGACCTAAGTTAGACAATGGTACAAAAAGTGCAGAACGTGCCCCCGCCACAATGCGGACCTTCCCCTCTTCTATGCCTTTCAGGATAGACTCTTTTTTCTTCTTCGTCAACTTAGAGTGCCACATAGCAACACTCTCTCCAAAATAAATGTTAAGACGTTTTTCCATTTGGGGTGTCAGTGAAATTTCCGGCATCAAAAAGATAGAAGTCTTGCCCTCTTCCAACATCTTAGCCATAAGTGAGATGAATATCTCTGTTTTACCTGAACCTGTAACACCAAATAGAAGGACTTTGTCTTTGTGAAGGAGTTGTTCATATGCTTTTTGCTGCATCTCCGATAGCTTTGGAAGTGCTACTTGATCGGCATCTATATCTTTAGATGTAACTTCACCCTCTTTTGCAGCTTGTTCTTTCTGAATTTGAATCATCGGTTCCATAGTTTTATATGGGATAAAAAGAGAAATAGCCTCACCAAAAGAAGAAAAATAATATTCAGAAATGAACTTTGCTATCTCCATTTGCTCTTTACTATAATATTTCTCTGACACAAAAGCTATCTCTGCTGTTTCAAATTCAGGTTTCTCTTCCTCTTCTATAACAACTGCTTCTTTTAACGTAGTTTTTAGAGGTAGAGAAACAATAGAACCGTCAGTTAATTTATTTTGAGAGTGATAAGTCAAGCTTGGAGCACTTGACCTAAGAAGAAGAATTTTATAAAAATACAAGATATATAACGATATGCTTATTTCATCTCAGTACATTCACCATCTGTCGTAACATCAATAAAACGATT
>JAPHUJ010000222.1 GCA_026193735.1 Sulfurovum sp. | reverse complement strand
CGAGTGTACGTATCTCTTCATCTGTATCGACATAGCGTCCGTTGGCAAGTATAGAGAGTTGTACAAGGGCTTCTTTTTTGTTATCTATAATGACATGTTGCCCAAAAAGAAGTTTTAGCGAGATATCAATAGAGTCTGAGGCTCTGAATGTATCAAATATTTTTCTCAAAAGTTTAGAAAAAGTATTTTGGTCTATTTTAAATGCTGGCAGATCTTGATCGGTTAACAGTTTAAGCGGATTAGTGTTTTTTATTCTAAAAAGAGCAATATTGGCTTCCAATAAAATATTGATATCTGTCGTTATGAGTTTCTCAGTCTCAACTTTATGTGTTGTTTTAAGACGAGGAGTATTATATAAGCGTAATGAAATTTGTTCTTCATTCTCATATCCTATAGTGATTGCATGAAAGGAAAAGGAATCATAATTAAGTGCCAGAGAAGTCGTCTTGTAACCAAAACTTTGAGGTGCATAAGATAAAGCGATATCATAAAGCTCTTTTTTTGAGACATATCCAAAAAGAATTTCTGCAGCATTATTGAGATAGAGTATTTTACCTTGATCACTAAAAAGTATAAAAGGACTATTATCCCATTCTATAAAAGCTTTAAAATCAATCGATGTCGTGTTCATGTATCTTTTTCCTAAGTGTATTTCTGTTGATGCCTAAAACTTGTGAGAGTTGCAATTGTGAACCAAATTTTTTAAGACCAGCCTCTATAAGAGGTATTTCATATAAACTAAGATGTTCCCTGTACCCATCATTTCCATCAAGATGTTTGAACAAATAGTGGTAGAGTACCGCTTTTATATCATTATCATCCATAGATTGCTGAACAAGGTATGTAAAGATAGACTTTTTAAGACTCTTAGTGTTCATTGTTAAATTGAGAGGTATATTATCAGTGTCAACGGTATTGGGCTCTATCATTAAAATAGAAAGCGCTTCTTTAACGAAAAGGTCTTTTATATAGTTGATGTCTTCAAGACGTTCTTGAAGTGGGGGCATGGTATAAATAAAAGCAAACAGTTCATCGATGAGTGCAGGATTCCCCATGTAGTTCGCTGTAGCGATGATTCGTTTATTGGAGAAATCAAGAGCACTTTGATTACTTAGTTTTTCAAAATCGGTGATGATAAGCTCATCATTGTTTTCAAGTGCAGCTTTAACTTCATCTTGATCATTTCCTGAGACTAAAGGTGCATTTGGAAAAAGGTAGCGTGCAAGTGACTTTTTGCCAGTGTTAGCATCACCTATAATGATAGATGAGACAAAGAGAGTCTTTGTGAGATTACAACTCTTGATAATATGTTGTATCTTGTCTGATGTGGTGAAAAATGTTTCCATAATACTCTTTAGTGTTGTTTATTTATTAATCATACAAAAATTCAAATAAAAGTATGTTAAAATAATTCAATTTATGGATAAAGGAACTTCATCAAAGCATCATTTAAGAGGTTTTATCAACATTTTTCTTATTTAGAACTTGAGCATGCAGTTGAGTACTTTTCCATTTTAGGTGGGATGGGAAAAAATATAGAATTAGACTATTTTGATGATGTATTTTCCATGGTGGAGTCTAATTTCGTACAAAACTTTTCAAAATTTCAGACACTTGTCTCTCCTTCATACCTTTTAGAAAGTCCTTACAGGGAAATACTCATCGCAGTAGCCAGGGGAGATGGAAAACTCTACTCTGTACTTAGAAAAGCAAAAGTAAGTGAGACGCTGGGAGAGCAGATAGTTCAGGAGTTAATTGCTTTAAATGTCCTGAAGGTAGAGGCTTCAAGAGAATCTCCATTACGTACCCATCCCAAACATAAACTTAAAAAAGACCAACGTTCTTACCGCGTGCAGGATAAGCTTCGTTTCGTGCAGCCCTTTATGCGTTTTTGGTTTGGTTTTGTGATGTATTATAGAAAAGATCTTGCATTAGGGAAGGGTGATGCTTTTTTAGAAAACTTCGAGAAACACTATGAACGTTTACGTTCTTTAGTGTACGAACAACTCTGTGATGCTCTTTTGGCAGAACATTACGCAGGATCTTGTAGCATAATACGTAGCGGAAGTTTTTGGAATATACACAGTGAATTTGATATTTTAGCGGTGCGTAAAGATAAAAAGATCATCTTAGGAGAATGTAAGTACAAAGACCGAAAGGTATGTAAAAATGAACTTACAAAGCTCAAAGCTAAAGCCCAAGAGTCGGGCATTAAAGTAGATGTCTACGCACTTTTTTCCAAGAGTGGATTTTCAAATGAGCTTTTACAGACTCAAAATGAAGATCTGCTTTTATTTGATCTGAATGATTTGAAAGTACTTACTTCTTAGCACTTACCACTTTTTCTTCGCTGAATTTCTCTTCTTCATAGACTTTAAGACCTTCTAAATATCCGGATATTGCAACTTCTTCATAGACTATACCCCCAGGTACGGCTTCTGAGTGTAATTGAACAGCACATTGTTTATAGTTGGGTTCAAATGATTTAGGATCGAACTCTGGGATAGTGATATTGTTGATGAGCTGTTCGTTGAAGTGGAAAGGGACGAAGACATTGCCTTCTCTTACCGTTTCAGTGATTTTTACAATAACATCTTCTACCCGACCGCGTGCGCCTGAAAGAGCGATGCGATCACCACTTTTGACTTGTAGTTTAAGCGCATCTTTTGGGCTTAGGTCTACCCATGCTTCAGGTGCCAAAGCGTCTAGTATGCCTATGGTTCCTGTTTTGGTTCTAGTGTGAAATTGTTCTACGGTTCTCCCTGTATTTAGGATAAAAGGTAGACCTTTGCATGCTATTTCGGAAAGAGGTTTCCAGTCTAACGGCAGTAGATTTGCTTTCCCATCCGCTGTCTTACAATCCATCTCTTCAGAGTAAAGACGTTTGGTTCCATTAGGGGCTTTGTCATTACATGGCCACTGGATACCACCCAGCGCTTCAATACGTTCGTAGTCCATACCGGAGTAGTCACAAAGCTGCCCTTCGCTCACTTTTTTGATCTCATTAAATACATCTCTAGGGGTTTTCAACTCTTTAAAAAGAAGCTCATATTTCCCTTCAAAATAAGTAGAAAAATCTTTAACAATATCAAGGTCAGATTTACTGTCTCCGAGTGGTTCAACAGCTTTCTTAGCATAGTTACAACGTCTTTCAGAGTTGGTATAACATCCTTCTTTCTCACTCCAGGTCGCTGCTGCAAAAACGATATCAGCTATTTGTGCTGTGTCAGACATAAAGGCATCTTGCACAACGAGAATATCAAGTTTATCTAAGGCTGAACGTAAAGCATTTTGGTCGGGGTAGCTTACGAGCGGATTGGTTGCTACAACCCAAAGGGCTTTGATCTCTCCACGGTTAATAGCATCTATGATCTGCGGATAAGCATACCCACGTGCAGTGGGGATAAGGTCTTCAGGTACGTTAATGATGTCTGCAAATGCTTTTCTGTCACTTGAACTGGCATAGTTTCTGTATCCGGGGATGGAAGAGGTAAATCCAAACTCTCTTGTACCCATCGCGTTACACTGTCCCGTGATGGACATAGGTGCAGCACCCTCACGTCCAAGGTTTCCTGTGATCAAAGAGAGGTTACAAATGGCAGAGACAGTATCTGTGCCGATACTGCTTTGGTTCACACCCATCGTCCATGCAGACATTACAGAGTCAGCCATAGCATATACTTTTGCAAGATTGTAAAGTTCTTTCACTTCTATGCCTGTAATGTTAGCTACCTCCTGAGGTGGATAGTTTGCCATGATATGCTTTTTAAACTCTTTATATCCATTGGTCCGAGCGTTGATGAACTTTTCATCTTCCCAGCCTTGTTCCATAATGATATAACATAGGCCATTGATCAGGGCAAGATCGCTTCGCGGAGTCAAAGGTACAAAGATGTCTGCCATCTGTGATGTCTTAGACTTACGAGGGTCAACCACTATAATGGTAGGTTTTTTACCTGTAGAGGCTTCATTCTTGGCAATGTGAAGTTTTAGGATGGGGTGATTGTCCGCAATATTTGCACCTACAAGCAGTATGACATCTGCTTTTTCGAAGTCTTCATAGCAGCCGGTTGGACCATCCGAGCCAAAGGTTTGTTTATATCCCATCACTGCAGAGGCCATACAAAGAGTGGTGTTTCCATCATAGTTATTTGTCTCTAATCCCAGTTGGGTAAATTTCCCTAAAGCATAGAAGTCTTCAGTGAGAAGTTGCCCTGTAGAAATGACAGCTACAGCACCTTTTCCATGTTTTGCCTGTATACGTTTAAATTCGTCAGAAGTCTTTTTAAATGTCTCTTCCCATGTACTAGGTGTAAGTTCTCCATTTTTTCTAAGCAGGGGTGTTTGTACACGAGAATCAGCGTACACCATCTGGTGTTCGCTGAGTCCTTTTGGACAAAGTGTACCCATATTGACAGGATGAAGAGGGTCACCTTTAGAGTAAACAGCTTTACCATTTTTCACACCGATGTACAAACCACAGCCTACACCACAGTATCCACAGGTAGAACGTACCCATTTATCCGGTG
>JAPHUJ010000023.1 GCA_026193735.1 Sulfurovum sp. | reverse complement strand
TGTCAACGGTCTGTCTAAATAGTGTTGGCACTGTACATCTGATTTAATAATGAACTCATCTATGAAAGCATTTCTATTTTTCTTATTGGGTGAAACATCATCCAATGTATTGATAAACGAAGACATGTTTGTCTTAAATCCTGATACCTGATCTTTTTTCTCTTTATCAGGTTGTCCGCAACCCGAAATAAGTAACAGAACAGTCAAACCAATCAAATAATATTTATTACTCATTTTCATACTTAATACTCTTTTTGAATTTTATTAAACCCGGCTTTTTATAAATTCCGGAATTATATTGAAACTGTCATAAAAAGCATATTATAACATTCTCTAGCTCAAGTTTTAGAAGAGATACAAAGATCAAAGATTTTCTCAGCGTCTAATTTACAGTGTTAAAGCTATCACTTCACCAAAAGGTACATCTATCACTTTAGGCATCACCCACAATACATCATAAGATGCTTCTTCTCTGGGAAATGTACCTTCTCCGTCCGTAAAGTAGATAAGCAGTGTCGGATAATTTATATTTTGGTCTATATACTCAAACACAGGACGGAAATCCGTTCCGCCTCCTCCACTTACTTCATAGTCTAAGGCTTCTCCCGGTAAGAAGACTTTATGAGATTGTATCTTTGCATCTGCTGTTATAAGATCTATCTCGTAATTTGGGTATTGTTGCATAGTAGAGTTTACTTCACCCAAAAATGTACCTAAGAGTATTTCATCTACTGAACCGGAGGTATCTATGGCAACAATGATTCGTAAAAGATCAGAACTTAGAGAAGGTAAGTAGATACCTCTATATAAATACTTCATATTTGGCGGGTTGAAACTGTAGGTACTTTTTGCATGTGAAGCGATATATCCATACAAAAATTCACGCCAGTCGATCGTATGTGAGAAGTACTCTGGTACTAAAAGTTTCAAATCTTTAGGTAGTGTACCTTGACGCTTGTTTTTTTGAAATATTTGCTCAAAATGTTCTTTAAGTTCTTCACTTAATTCTTCTAGGCCTTGCGTACTATTGCTTTCCTGTTCCTCATCTGATGTGCTATCATACTCTTTATTGTCTGTATTACTTGAAGGTGTCAAATCTTTTTGTACATGCAGATTTTCTGCATGTACATCATCAGCATCAGTGATCTGCTGCTGTTCCTGTTCCATACTTGTCTGGCTATTATCCATCATTTCATCACGAAGCATCTCATATACTTCTTCAGCATACATACCTTCAAATTTTGCTTCATAGTTGGCATATACTGGAGGCTGCATACCGTTTTTGACAAGCATACCATTTACCACATAATCTGTTGCAGTTTGCCACAGCCACTTTGTACGTCCAGCAGTACGATCCTGGTGCTGAAGTACTGTATGCATTGCACCATTTGCCATCACAAATTCAATTTCAGTTACAGAAAGACGGTCAAGATATTCACTGTTGTAGCGCATCTTTACACCATCACTGGAAAAAGTAAGAATCTCATTATTTTTTTCCAGTGTCAATGCGGATGCCACCGTTCCAAAGTACGGATGATCCAACATCAATCTCGCTTTGGCTTTTTCAATTTTTTCTAAGTATGTCATAAAACCATTATACTTTCATTGTTATTTGAGAATATAAACTTAGCAGATCACTCCGCCACCAAGTAATTTATCATCTTCATAAAAAGCCGCTATCTGGCCTTTTGCCAATCCAAACACCGGCTCTTTTAACATGACTTTGGCTCTACCATCACTGATCACGACATGACAAGGTACCGCAGAGGTACGGTAACGTACTTTCACCGTACAGTCAAACTCCGTAAGCTCTTTAAATAGATTTATTTGTTTAACTTCAAATTCATTCTCTTCCAGTTTTTCTTTTGTACCTACAACTATCTGATTTGTTTCAGGTTTGATATCAATTACAAAATGTGGATCATGTGCCCCATTGACAAAGAAACCTCTACGTTTTCCTATCGTGTAATGCATGTATCCTTTATGGGTACCAACTACATTCCCTTCAGTATCTATCGTTTCACCAGGCATATCTATATCCATATGCTTTGCCAATACTTCATCGTAAGTATTTTCCACAAAACAAATCTCAGAACTCTCTCTTTGTGTAGCAAAGTCTTTAAGCACTTCAATATCAGCAGCATACGCTTTCACATCATCTTTTACCCATGTACCCAAAGGAAAGAGTAGTCGGGGAAGTACTTCTTTCTTTACTTCACAGAGAAAATAACTCTGATCTTTATTTGGGTCTTCAGCTGTATAGATGAACTCTCCATCACACTTGATATAATGGCCCGTAGCTACATGGTCTGCGCCTATACTATCTGCAAACTCAACCATCTTACCAAACTTGATGGTACGGTTACACATCACGCAAGGATTGGGTGTGAGTCCTTCTTTGTAACTTTCAACAAAGTAACTATAGACCTGCTTATTAAATTCTTCACTTAAGTCAAGGAAGTGTACTTTTACCCCCAAATACGCACCGACCCTTTGTGCTTTAGTAAAGTTTTCTTCATGATAACCCGGCTTATGATGGAGTTTCATATACACACCTTCTACTTCATAACCCTCTTTTTGTAAGAGTATTGATGTCACCGTAGAATCTACGCCTCCACTCATCCCGACAAGTACTTTTTTACGATTCGGCATTTAGTGCCTCACTGTACTGAATTTCACATAAATCATTTAGTGATTTATTGCACTGCGTTTTAACGCTTGTAATTCTTGTTTTCATTTTAATTCACTTTCTTTATTTGTATCGCAATCTCTTCATCCACTTTGACCAAAGTGCCTTCTGCAATCATTTTATCTTCTAACACAAGACTTACTTTTTCTAGATCAATATGTGTTATATCTATCGTATGTCCTACTTCCAAAACTTTACTTTGCACTGTGCCAAAAGAGATCTTTAGTATTTCATATTTTTTACTATCATACTGTTTTATGGTATCTTCTAACAAATAAGAAATTTCTGTTCCATGTGCATTTTCCATTTGTTTGAATAATACATTTGCACAAATAATATCTCCATCTATCAGTACAAATTCTAAGGTATTAAACCCTGTAAGAATCACATCATCTACATTTAACTTTTTAAGTTTACTACTACGTACCGAAACAAGGGGCAACGCCAACTCATACATAGGATAACGTGTATGCGTTTGCATCATCTTAGCTAAGTGAAAAGCCTGTGTTTCATTCTTCATCCAGATCCCCGATAAATTGCTCTAAAAGATACTCTTTTGAGGCAACCATAAGATCATCAGGTACTTCTTGTCCTATAGAGAAATAACTCATAGGCAATTTATATAATAACATAAAATTCAATAATGTTCCAAAATGCTTTGTTTCATCAAATTTACTAATGATCACAGAGTTTAGATCCAAGAATGAGAAATTATTATAAATATCATCCATATCTTCATATTTTACCGTAGCGGGAAAGACAAGATTCACCTCTATCTTTCTAGGCATATCAGATTGAACAAACTCTACTGTTTTGATAAATTTTTGCGTATCATAAGGAGACATACCCGCTGTGTCCACAAGTATGACATCATATTCATCCAAAACTTCCAAGCCCTGTGTAAATTCTTCTACACTATCAACCGTAATATGTTCTATTTGCATGATGTCCGCATAGTGTGCAAGCTGTTCAAAAGCACCGACTTTATAACTATCAAGGTTTAAAAGAGCTACTTTGTAGGGTTTGTCCAACAAGTAGGCATAACGTGCAGCCAGCTTAGCGATAGTAGTCGTTTTCCCTACCCCTGTAGGACCTACGAGCATCATGATCTTAGGTTCATACAATATCTCTTCTTGCACATTTAATGATGCATCTATTTCTTCAAGTAAATAAGAGACCAAAAGTGTTGCATCTTCAAGTATACCACTGCCCATTAAGGATATGAGTACATCATCCAACCAAGGCTTTGCAATGCCTTTTTTCATAAAAAGTCTTTTAACTTTTTGCGTTACACTCTCTTCTGATGCATCCAACATCTCTTCTTTCATTAGAAATAACTGTTTTTTCAGTTCACCTAATTCTGACAACAGGGATTCATCTTCTCCTTTGTCAGAATTACTGTTTTCACTAGAAATTTCACCAAAAGACTTTTTCATAAAAAGATCTTTTGGTACAGCAATTGTTACCTCACAACGTAATTTCCCATCTTCATATTTGATCTGTTTCGCAGAAACAAGTTCAACACCCTCTCCGTACTTCTTCACTGCTTGATCATATGCACTTTTAGGATCTGAAGCTACAAATGTTTCATTTATCATTGTATTTTGCCTTTCCATCATTTTCTTCTTGATAAGGAGCAAAGCTCCTTATCAATTCATCTCACTAAAGTTTCGCCATTGGCGAAAAAATACTTTTTTTGGTTCATAAATCTCAATGGAATCAAAACTGATTCCCGTTCTTTCCACCCTGGATGAGGAATCGTCAAGTTTTTTGTTTTCATTCTTACATTTTCATAAAATATTATATCTATATCCAGTGTTCTCGGTCCATCTTTAAAGAGACGTTTTCGGCCAAAAACCTTCTCCACACGTAACACATAACGCAATAATGCCTTAGGATTTAAAAGCGTCTTTATCAACAGCAGAGAATTATAAAAGTCTCCCTGCTCTGTATACCCAAAAGGAGGATTTTTCAATATGGGTGCTGTCTCTATGACATTTATCAAAGAAGACCTTTCTAAATAATAAAAAAGATGTTCAAAACGACGTATTACATTACCGATGTTCCCACCGATTCCAAGCAACACTTTATGGCCACTTTTATCTGGTAAGACACAAGGAAAACACTGTGTCTTAATTAAAGCGTTTTTTTCATCTATCTTTTTTCTTAGCATTGCGTAACCTAAAGCACTACAGCTTTTCCGTCTACCATAGCTACCATATCTTCAATACGAATGCCAAACTCATCAGGAATGTATATCCCCGGTTCTATAGTATACACCATACCATCCTCAATGATGGTATCTGACTTAGTAGAGATATAAGGCATCTCATGGATATCAAGCCCTACCCCATGTCCTGTTGAATGTACATAGTACTCTCCAAAACCGGCTTTTGTAATCATGTCACGTGTAAGGGCATCAACCTTTTTGGCTTTCATACCCGAGCGAGCTTTGGCAATGGCATTGTCATGTGCTTTAAGTACAGCGTCATAGGCTTTTTGTATTTTTTTAGTTTTAAAACTTTGCTTCGTATCAAACATAAAATCTTTATCTGCCTGTACTGTACGTGTACGGTCTGAACAATAGCGTTTATATTTTAATCCTGCATCAACCAAAAGTAGATCGTTTTTGGCCAGTTTGGTAGATGTGGGCATGGCATGCGGTTTTGCAGCATTTGAATTGATGGCCACGATAGGATCAAAACTCAATTCATATTTTCCGAAGTCACCCAAAATACCTTTTGCTCTATAAGTTAAAGTGTATTCATCTTCACCAAAACCATTCTTTCTAAACTCTTTTGCTAACACATTAAAAGCTTTTGCCCCAAGTTTTGCTGCTTTTGCAAGGATTTTCAGTTCTTCATCATTTTTGATAATACGCTTTTTATGTGAAAAATCCAACTGTGGATCGAACTTCACTTTACACTGAGAACTCACCCGCTCAAAACCATCAACAGTCCATTCTTTAGGATCAAAAACAACTTTTTTGACTTTAGCCTTTTTAAGTAAATTGACTGCTTCAGTATAGAGATCACCGCTGATAACAACTGTTGCACCTTGTACATTCTTAGTTGCATCAATGGTATAGCGACTGTCTGTGATAAAAAATGCTTCACTTCCCAGTGAAAGATAAAGTGCATTATCACAACTGTATCCACATTCATAGTACATGGCATTTTCATCTTTGAGCATATAGTTCATCGCTGACCTTTGATTTAGTTAAAATTGGGGTATATTCCTCCTCTCGGAGGAGAGAAGAAGTATAGAATTATTTTTGTTGTGCTTTTGCCTGGTGTTCTCTCATGGCTGCTACTTCTGCAAGTATCTGTGTCATACCAACCATCGCCAAGTGGTAACCAAACGGTCCCATACCTGTAATTTGACCTGCACATACAGGTGCTATAAGTGACTTGTGTCTAAACTCTTCTCTTTGATAAATATTTGAAAGGTGTACTTCAAGTGTAGGTATCTGTACCGCAGCAATAGCATCACGAATAGCGATAGACGTATGTGTATAGGCAGCAGGATTAATGATGATACCATCAGCATCACCGATACACTCTTGAATACGATCTACGATCTCACCTTCTAGGTTACTTTGAAAAAACTCGATCTCAGTTTTACTTTGGTCTGCAAATGATTTCATTTGTGCATGGATATCTTCTAATTTCATCGGACCATAGATATTTTGTTCTCTAATTCCTAGCATATTGAGGTTTGGACCTTGAATAACTACTATTTTCATTTTCTACCTTGTTTATATTATTTGGGTATTATTCTATCTAAATTGTTTTAAGGATAGGTACGATGAACATAATAGTAGCCGACTATATCTACACACCGGAAGGTTTTAAAAAAAATCTTGCCGTTGCTTTTACAGATCTGATACAAGATATAGATTCTCTTGATGGATTGACTAAAAAGTATCCCGATGCAAAAGTCATCAAAACGGAACCAAATTCCATACTCTTCCCCGGGTTTATCAACACCCATGTACACCTAGAGTTTTCCGCAAACAAAACATCTTTAGCCTATGGTTCTTTTAAGCCTTGGCTTGATTCTGTCATAGAACATCGTAATGACCTTATGGGTGCATGCAACAACGAAGTAATGATGCATGAGTGTAAAGAGATGATGCATTCGGGTATCACTACATTTGGTGCTATCTCAAGTTTTGGTAATGAACTCGAAATCTGCGAAAAAACCCCTCAGCGTGTTGTTTTTTTTAATGAACTTATCGGTTCAAATGCCATGTATGCAGATATGCTGTATGGTGATTTTCTAGAGCGTGTCAAAGCATCA
>JAPHUJ010000310.1 GCA_026193735.1 Sulfurovum sp. | reverse complement strand
GAGAAGAGAAAGGCTACTTTACTTCTAAAGCCCAACTTTTAAAGGTAAAAGGGTTAGGGACGAAAGCCTATGAACAAGCCGCAGGTTTTGTTCGTATAAAAGAGGGCAGATCTATATTTGACAACAGTGGTATACACCCTGAGAGTTATGCTGTGGCAAAACAGTTGGAAGGTTTAGTCTTGGAAGAGATAAATGTTAAAAGCATGGCTGATACATTAAAGGTTGGAGAAGAAACCCTACGGGACATCATAAAAGAACTTCAAAAACCAGGCTTTGATCCCAGAGAAGAGTTGCCGCCTATTCCTTTTAAAGAAGGGGTAACTGATATCAAAATGTTGCGTGAAGGATCTTTTGTTTCAGGTGTGGTACGAAATATTGCTGACTTTGGTGCATTTGTAGACATCGGTCTGAAAAATGATGGCATGATACACATCTCAAAGATGAGTGAGAAGCGCATTTCCCATCCTTTGGAAGTGTTATCTCTCAACCAGTTTTTACCCCAAATAGAGGTTGTCTCCATAGATGAAGAGAAAGGAAAAGTAGGGCTTAGCTTATGCTTTGGCACATAAGAATAATCACTGAATTTAGAATTACATTTATTAGAAAGCTGTTCAGACTATTGTGTTAAACTATTAAGATAGAAATAAAAAGGGATAAATTGTCAATTATGAAATATATACTTTTTGCAATATTGTTATTTGCTCTCTGGGTGACAGAACCCTTATGGATGAAAAGTAATACAAATACGACTACATCATCTGTAGATGAGCAGATCACAGAACAGGAAAAAGCAAGAGCTGAGCTACTTTCCGCTGAAGCTAAAAAGCTAAAAGAGTTAGAAGTAAAATTTGGTCAAAAACCATATGGAAAATACAGCACTGGTGTACCTTCATCGGTACAAGAATATTGGGATAAAACACTTAAATATCCTGATTCGCTTGAAGAGGAAAGATGCGGTCCAATTCGAGCTGGTGAGAAGGGATGGACAACTGTGTGCCGATACAGAGCAAAAAACAGCTCATTGGGTTCTTTAGAACTCATGCAGGATACTTTTATTATCAAAGACGGTATTGCACATAAATAATTAAGCAGCATATATGCATAAAAAAGGCTACTTTATAGCCTTCTACAATAATTTATCAAATATGTTAGAACCAGGTGCAGATGGAGCTACCGGTTTAGATGGAGCCAACGGTTTAGATGGAGCCAACGGTTTAGCTGATGGATCAGTCGGTGCATATGGTTTAACCGGTGGCAATGGTTTGGATGGTGCTGATGGTGCATGCGGTTTAGCCGGTGGCAATGGTTTGGATGGTACTGACGGCGTTGTTGGTGCATCAGATAGTTTAGATGGTGCTGACGGCGGTAATGGTTTAGATGGAGCCAATGGTTCAACGACTTTAGATGTAGCTGATGTAGAAAATGCAATTGTTGTAATTACTATGCCAAATAAAAAAACCTTATTCATATTTGCTCCTTTATATATTTTGTAAGTATAACTATTTTAGAAAGAATAAACAACATTCTTAATAATTGTGCTATGAACTAGTCAGAAATAATTACTAATTAGTTGGAACTATTTATAGTGTTTTATCCCATAGGGTAAAGTATCTCTTCATGTACCTTGTCACAAGCCCTTAACACTTCATCACTGAGTGTGAGATTCATGGCTGCAAGTGAAGCATCAAGTTGATCTGCATGCGTTGCTCCAATGATGGTGGAAGCTACAAAATCAAACTGTTTTGACCAGGCAGTAGCTAGTGTGACAGGATGCATACCTGCATCAGCTGCAATTTTGAGGTACTTTTGTGTGGAGGCTAGTGTCTTGTCATTCATGAAACGTTGTGCCATTAGGCGTTGTCTCTGGTTGGGTGATCTCAGATAGGTAGCGAACCTTCCTTCTGCATCTTCAGGTTTGAGTCCCTGGTTATATTTTCCTGAAAGCACTCCTCCTCCAAGCGGTGAGTAGGGGAGCAGTGAGATCTGTTCATTTTTACAAAGTGCAGAGAGCTCATCTAAAAATCTACGGTTGAGTAAAGAGAAGTTATTTTGTATGGACTCAAACCGTGCCAGTCTTTTATACTGTGAGGTCATCAAGGCTTTGCTTGTACCGTACGCCGTGTCATTTGAAGTTCCAACGTAACGTACTTTTCCTGCTTGTACCAGTCTGTCAAAGGCTTCGAGTGATTCTTCAATGGGTACGATAGTGTCTGGCCAATGCATCTGATAGAGGTCTATATAATCCGTTTTTAGTTTTTTAAGACTTCCTTCGACTGCACGTTCGATGTGAAATCTGTCTATCGCAGTGAGTCCATGGCGAATAG
>JAPHUJ010000328.1 GCA_026193735.1 Sulfurovum sp. | reverse complement strand
TGAAAATCCTATTGAAATAATGTAACCCATTCTAACCTTTCATCGTGTTTTAGTAACACCCTTAAATTTTCAATAGCAATCACTTTTGCACCATCAACCATTTTATTGATGCCTGTTAATTTCCCATTGATTATAGCTGTATTCTTCTTAGGATAGGCCATCTGTAGCTTCCAGGCACGCTTTTGCACTTCTAATTGATCAATCTTTTGTTTTGAATACAGAATAGTATCTGTAATCCAAGTTGCATTTGAACGCCTGGCAGCAATTTTATCTTCAATTTCACGATAGTGACTAGATTTTTTTTCAATATTAAGATAAGTATCTACTTTTTCATTGAGGATGATAATGCGTTGCTCTTGATACTCTGGAAATAAAAAGTGAATATTCTTAACGATATCCTCACTAAACAAATAGACAATCCCGCCAATGAAAAAAGGTATTCCGAGCATAAGAAGTTGCCAACCGTTAAGACGCATTATTATCTCCATTATAAGGCTGAATCAATTGTATCTCACCTTTAATATTTTTCTTATTCATTTCAAATTTTCTAAATTGCAAAAATCCATCTTTATATAGAATAGACATGAGAGTGTTAAGCTTACTAGTATTGTCTCTATCTACGCTATATGTTATATTAAGATTTTTTGCATCATTATCGTTGTACATATAGCGATTGACTTGAAAATTATATACTTCTGTATTATCATCAAAATAATTTACAAGATGATATTCAGCTTCATCCTCACTTTCGGAAAGTATTTTGAGCTTTGATTTCACAATACTATCAAGCCAAACATTGATCTGTTTTATTTTCTTTAATTTTTCAATGTCTTCAATATGTTTTTTGTTGATCGTCTCTATTTTTTCTTGCTCTTGTTCAAACCATGAGATCGAGTCTATCATTAAAACTACAAGCACGACACTAAGAATAATGGTAAATGTTTTAATCATCTTCTTCTCCGTGTTGTACGTATTGGTAGTGCTTTTTGAGCTTTTTCCATACTAATAATGCCTTTAAATTGCATTTTTACATAATCAGTTTGATTTAAAAAAGTCAATGGTTGTGTTGTTTTGATCTGATTAAATTGATTTTGAAATCTTTTTTCAAATTGATAAAGTGCATCAAGACTCTCAAAAGGTTTGGTAAATGTAACACTAAATTTAGGTTCGTTTTCATAATATTCCCAATTAAAGTGTTCTGGTTTTTGCAACATAATAAGTGGTTTCAATGCTAACAACAGATCTGAAGGATGATATCTGAAATATTTTTCGCCTATCTCTAGATATCTCAAGCTATATTGAAGATCGTCTTGTGCATATGTATCAGTCTTTCTTACCATTTGAATGAGTCGGTCTTTAATACTCTCATATTGTTCTAGTGTTTCATTATAGCTCTCATATTTTTCATAGGTTAAAAAGGAAATAAACAATAATATGACGATAGATCCAACCAGCAGCATATTCTGCAAAAATCGATATTGATGAACACTCACAAGAGTAAGCGGTAAAAACTGACAACTCTTTGGAACAAAATAACTACCTAGCGCAAGAATAAAGTCTTGTGCCTTTTCATTTGGTAGTCCTAACATAAACGTATTAGGATAAAGTACAGCAATAGGTATTTGTGTTAAAGTATATAAGCGTTCAGAAACGATCTCATCCATAGCTATCGAACCACTTAAAGCAATGGTTGAAAATTCAATATCATGGAAGAGTCTGTTTATGTAAGTAATAGTCGTGCTAATTTCATTAACAATAGATGTCTGCTGATCTTCTAGATCATTAGTAACAACAGTAACCACACGATTAAAGATAGGAATACCTTTATGAACCGCTAAAATATCAACCTTATTACCTTGAGTATAAACAGTGAGATAACTCTCATCTTTAATACATTGTTCGGAGAGACCCAATAGAGCGAATCTACCGGATGTTGTACTTTTGATATCCCCCAACTTTTCTAAAGGATTAAGTGTATTAACATAATCATCTTCATAGACTCCGTCAACCTGATAAATGGTAGTATTATTAGCGGAGTCTTCAGAAAGTATATTATAGTTTAAAATTA
>JAPHUJ010000342.1 GCA_026193735.1 Sulfurovum sp. | reverse complement strand
CTAACTTTTGTTAAAAACCCTTCTTTCTTTTTCGCAAATCAAGTCTTTCATATTTTTAAAATCACTCTTACTTTCTATGTGAAATTGGGAAACCATCTTAAAGGATAAACTCTGTGCATGTAGCATAAGTCTACTCGCTCCCATTTCTATCATACGGTTTTCGGGGCTTAGTTTCTCTTCCAGATAATCATTCGATGCTTTAAAGGTTGTACCGTAAATCGGATCACCCAAAATAGGATGTTTCACGTGAAACAAATGCACTCTTATCTGATGGGTTCTACCTGTATGTGGATAACATGCTACAAGTGTGGCATCAAGTGTTTCATCATATTCAAGCGGAGTAAAATCTGTATGTGAGGCTTTTCCCTCATCAGAGATAAAGACCTTGTGTTTTGTTTGGCTATAGTCATTATTTATCTTGATACGTTCACTCGAAGAAAAGGGTTCTGTGAGTTTACCATCCACCCATGCAAGGTAAGATTTTTGGATGCTTCTGTCTTCGAAAGACATCTTCAGATATGACTCTGATCTTTTATGTTTACTTGCCAAGAGCAATCCGGAGGTTTCCATATCGATACGGTGTACAGCATTGGCATTATCGCCCGCAATGGTACGAATTTCATCGAGAAGGGAGTAAGGGGTCGCCATGGTATTGGGATGGACTAAAACACCGGAATACTTCTCAAAGATCATAAAGTCTTTGTTGTGGAAGAGAGGGGTGTTCCCTTTTGAAGAAGGTTTGAAATAGACTATTTCTACTTCACCTTCTATGGACTTTCCGGTATTAAATATAGATACACCGTTGATAAGTAATCTGCCTTTTGCCAATACCCTTTGTGCCTGTCCCTGCGTAAAATTAAAGGTATGCATGATAAATAGAAAAGCGGGCATTTTCTTTGGTACTGTAAATTTCTCTTTAACAAATGGCATCTCTGCTTCACCTTCTTATAACTGCTATTTTGGTAGAATTGTATCAAATTTTTATACACATAAGGGTATGCAATGATTGAAAGATATTCAAGAGAAGAAATGGCAAGTAAATGGACGATGCAAGCGAAGTATCAGGCATGGCTTGATGTTGAAGTTGCTGTTGTCAAGGCATGGAACAAATTGGGACTTATCCCTGATGATGATGCACAAAAGATAGTTGACAATGCAAGTTTCTCTGTAGAGCGTATAGATGAGATAGAAGCAGTAACACGACACGATCTTATTGCATTCACTACTTCAGTGTCTGAAACATTGGGGGAAGAGAGCCGTTGGTTCCACTATGGTATGACATCTTCAGATACTGTTGATACAGCAGTTGCTTTACAAATGACAGCTTCATTAAAAATTATTATTGAAGATGTAAAGATGATGATGGAGTCTATCAAGAAAAGAGCGATGGAACACAAGATGACACTTATGGTAGGAAGAAGTCATGGTATCCATGGGGAGCCTATTACTTTTGGTCTTGTCCTTGCTGTATGGTATGATGAGATGGCTAGACATCTTGAGAACCTTGAACAAACGATGGACGTCATCAGCGTAGGACAGATATCCGGAGCGATGGGTAACTTTGCACATGCACCGCTGGAGCTTGAAGAATATGCCTGTGAAGAGTTAGGACTTAAGCCGGCACCTGCTTCTAATCAAGTGATACAAAGAGACAGATATGCCAGACTTGCTACAGCTCTGGCACTCCTTGCATCAAGCATAGAAAAGTTTGCAGTACAGGTAAGACACTGGCAGCGTACAGAAGTGTATGAGTGTGAAGAGTATTTTGCAAAAGGGCAAAAAGGATCTTCTGCTATGCCACATAAAAGAAACCCTATCCTTACAGAAAACATTACAGGATTGGCACGTATGATACGTGCTTATTCAATACCTGCAATGGAAAATGTTGCCCTCTGGCATGAAAGAGATATCTCACACTCTTCAACAGAACGTTTTTGGTTGCCAGACTCTTTCATCACTTCTGACTTTATGTTACACCGTATGAATAATGTCATTGCAAACCTTACGGTCATGCCAAAAAACATGATGAAAAATCTAAATCTCACAGGCGGGCTTGTTTTTTCTCAACGTGTACTCCTTGAACTGCCTAAAGCAGGTGTGAGTCGTGAAGATGCTTATAGGATCGTACAGCGTAATGCTATGAAAGTATGGGAGGAGATCCAGCAAGATAAGCCAACTACAAATGAGAAAGGTGAGTCACTTTACCTTCAGTATCTATTGGCGGATGAAGAACTGGGAGAGTCATTGTCTGAAACACAGATACGAGAGTGTTTCAACTTTGACTATTATACAAAGAACGTAGATAAAATATTTGCACGGGTTTTCAAATAGATTTACAATTCACACTCTAGATTGACTAGAGTGTGTTACTTTTTCTCCTTCTTCTTTTTCTCTAAATATCTTTAAGTTTTCCATCAATCCCCACACACACAGCCTTTTCAAAACTATCATCAAATCTTATAAAAAAAATGTCTAAAAATGATACATCTTTTCAAAAGTACACAAGGTAAATTTGAGTAAAATCGGATTAATTATTTCACACAATTTAGATGTGAATATTTACATCAGGAGCGAAAATGATCAGAGTCGTAAAACGAAATGGTAGGGTAGAAACTTTAGACGTAGGAAAGATTCAAAAATATACAGCAGCAGCAGTAGAAGGTCTTGTGCGTGTAAGTCAAAGTGAACTTGAAGTAGATGCAAAGCTACAGTTTCGTGACATGATCAGCTCTGAAGAGATACAGCAAACGCTTATAAAAACAGCTGTGGACAAGATAGACATAGACAGACCGGACTGGACGTTTGTAGCTTCTAGACTATTCCTTTATGATATCTACCACAAAGTAACGGGCTTTACAGGTTACAACCATTTGCGTGAATACTTTGAGCGTGGAGAGAAAGAAGGGCGTATTG
>JAPHUJ010000192.1 GCA_026193735.1 Sulfurovum sp. | reverse complement strand
CTCTTCTTTACTGTAGCCGTATAATGCCTCACAGCCTTTGTTCCAATCAGTAATAATACCTTGTGAGTCAGTCACTACCACAGCATCAAATAGGTAATCAAACGCCTGGGCACGTTGTTCAAGTTTGTTTAGATCCATTATGATATACCTCCCATTCGTGTATTATTAAATAGCCTAGTTTAATGCATATATGTTGCATTATAGCAAAAATATTTTATTCGTATGACTGGGATTATGTCTATGTCCTCGTGTGTTTATAGATTTTGAGGCGCTTGTATAGCCTCATCGATCTTATTTTCCCTATCATTTTCAAGGTATTAATATCTCTTTCGTCGTTTACTCAATGACAGTAAAATGTTAGGGTCTGTATACCCTAACATTTTCACGAGACTCTGAGTCACGTAAATATTGTGCATGCAGTTGACTCATGATGCCTTTTTCACAGTAGAGTAAGTACTGTTTGTCCTGTGGCAACTTTTTGAAATCTGTTTTAAGTTTATGAAATGGTATTTTGATACTTTCGCATGCTGTCTCTATGCACTCTTCTTCAGCACGTATATCTATAACAACATACTCTCCCGAGCTTAAGTCATGTATCACTTCTATAGGTGCAGAATTTGCGATATCATCTGCTATCTCATCGACATAAATTTTTACAGAATCCTCTACGGCCTTGTCCAGTACTGTGTAGTCAAAACGTTTTGCTTCTTTCTCCATACGTTTGAAAGAGCCGTGTGTAATAGGATTTTTAGAGATAACACCACAATACTCAGGCATATTCTCTGCAAAACGCCGCGTACCTATCTCGTTGGAAATATTGATAATATCAGGCTTATTCATAGTTGCAAGCGGGCGCAATACCAGTTTATTTGTTGCTTGGTCTATAAGGGCAAGATTACGCAGTGTTTGACTGGAGACCTGTGCCACACTTTCTCCTGTAAGCAGTGCGTCTATTTCCATTTCATCTGCTATTTTTTCTGAGGCCATAAGCATAAGACGTTTAAGTGTCACACCCATATATGTCTCATGTGTAGAACGAAATATCTCAGTTAAAACATCATCAAAAGGTATAGAGATGAAAGAGACACGGTGCGAAGCACCAAATTTAGACCAAAGATAAAGGGCCACTTGCTTCACACCTATCTCATGTGCGATACCTCCAAGATTGAAGAAGATAAAGTGTGTTTTTATACCACGTTTCATAGTCAAGTACGAAGCGATAGTAGAATCAAAACCACCAGACATAAGAGAAAGGATATCGCCTTGCGTACCGAGAGGAAAACCGCTAAGCCCTATATGTTTGGTTGTAATGATATTGAGTTGGTTGTTGATAAGCTCTAAACGTATAGTCACTTCCGGGTTATGTAGATCTACACCTTTGGTATCATTGTGGGCTAACATATAGCCACCCACTGTTTGTTCTATGAGAATAGAGTTAAAAGGGTGTTTCCCCGCACGTTTTACACGTACTACAAAGGTTTTTCCTATGATCTCTTTATGCATGACTTCATTGACCTTAACTTTGATGTCGTCAAGTGTTTCCATGCTGTCAAACTGTAATGCTTCGAGTATCTGTTCTATGCCAGGAGTATCGAGTAGGGCTTGTCTTACTTCTACAAGCACATCTATAGGAGTTACAACTTCTAATTTATCAGAGAATTTTTTTACTTTAATGTCATCCGAAAAACGCCCTAAAAGTTTGACCAGGTTATTATAGAGTTGACCTATCATTTGTCTTTTGGCTGAAGATCCTTTGACCATGATTTCTGGAAAAAGTTTTAAGATGAATTTTTGTGTTTTTGTTGAGGAAGTTTCCACGAGATGTTACCTTCTGAATTATATTGATAACATTATAACACAAGAGCGATAAATGGCTATTTTGTCCGACTATGTTAACGGCAAATAAAACTTTTAAGAAGGTAACATGTAAAATGTTGATGAATCCGAAAGAAGTAAAGATCCTCTCTGAATATCCAATAAATTATGATACAATTTTTGGAAAAGGAATTTATTTTATGTTACATGAGAAGATGAAGAACGTCATTAAGTACGCAATTGAACTTGATATTGATTATCTTGAGAGTTTTTTGGGATATGAGGGTGATAAAGTTCTGGAAATTACTACTAGAAGCAAAACTGCAGCTGATCTTATAGAATCATATGTAGAAAAATTAGACTTAGATTTTAGATCTGAATATGAAATCGCAGGAAAGCATGGTCCTGGTTATAATTTATTTATAGGGGTTGAAGATCCTTCTGTTTTTAAATTAAAAAAAGACGAAAGTTTTCAAAAGTAGATATTCGTCCCTTTATGGTTCTTATCTTTAATGAAAATGACAGAGCATGCATGATTAATTAAGGAAGAGGGTTTGTGTAACCTGTTTGGAGGGTGCTATATAAGTTCAATTACTAATTTGCAATGCTGCCGTCATTTTTTGTCCATCTTTTTAAAAGTTCCCTACCTATAGGGAAAGGCAGATCTCCACTTTGGCTTAGTGTTTCAACTTCTTCTTGTAGTTCTGTTGTGCTCATGTCCTTATATGTTATTTCAGGATAGGTATTATTTAATGTAACTAATCTTGTAGCATAGATGATGCTTACTGTGATGAATGAAAGAGCGATAACTCTTCCTAGTATTTTTGGTATTTTTACTTTCATAATTTCTCCTTTTATATATATACTAAATAGTAATATGGATGTATAACATTTGTATAACAAAATAATTAGAGAAATTAAATTTTAAGTATTTGAATTGTGTTTATATTTTCTAGTATTTTTACATGTTGAAGAGGGTTGTATCTTAAGTCCAGGTATACAAGAATAGGCAGTGCAGTTAATGTTTTTATACCTACTATATTATTGTTATGGGCAACTATCTTTTTGAGTGTAGTCATATGCTTTAATGGTGTGATATCAGAGATACGATTATTTTGTATGAATAAAAACTTTAATTTTTCATTTGAAGATAAAGCACTAAGGTCAGATATTTGATTGTGTGAGAGTGAGAGTTTATGTATCTTTTTTAGAGATGTAAGTTGACAAATGTCAGAGATGTGATTATGAGAAAGAGAAAGACGTTCGAGCCAAACCAATGTACCAACTTCAGGAGGGATCTCAGTGAGTCCAAGATGACTAAGGTCGAGATATAACAACCGTTTGGCTTTGCATAATGCTATCTTTTCTTGAACTTCGTTTGTCATCATTGATCCATTTTTATGTATTGGGGACATCATAGCATATTATATAGACTAAAAGATTTTGAACCCTTGTATTCGTTCTTATCAGTGACTATGGGAAGGAAGAATATGTTTTGTCTTAATTTTATACACCAGTACTCTCAAAAGTTACCTCTGAATACCCTATAATCCATTTATGGAAAATTTACTACTCGCAATATTTTTAACACTGTCATTAGCAACAGTAATCAGCATCATTCTGAAACGATTTGGCATTTCGCACATCATCGGTTACATCCTTACGGGGACTGTTATCAGTTATATCTTTGGGTTCAATAGACTGAACATAGACTCACTTAACCTTATTGGGGAGTTTGGTATTGTGTTCTTAATGTTCACCATAGGACTTGAACTCAGTCTGCACAAGATCAGAAAAATGAAAGACATACTTCTGACAAATGGTCTATTGCAAGTTATGTTGAGTGTCATCGTTATCTTTGTGCTGTCATTTTATATTTTTGATCTTGATTTCAATACATCGGTTATCATCTCTTTGGCATTCTCGCTTTCATCAACTGCTATCGTGCTGACCTATTTGAAAAAATCAAAAGATATACTCACTCCGTATGGGCAAAAAACGATGGGAATCCTTATTTTTCAAGATCTAGCGGTCATTCCTATTTTACTGTTGATCACATTTTTATCCAACGATGATCTATCTATCAGTGAGGTACTCATAAAAACGGTAGTGTCGGCCATAGTGATTGTGACTTTTATGTTCACTGTCGGAGAAAAACTTGTCAATACCTTACTTAAGTTTTCGGCAAATACTCAGCTTGAAGAGCTATTTTTAGGCTCTATTTTTGCTATTGTTATAGGGGCTTCTCTGCTGGCACATGAGATGGGATTTACCTACTCATTAGGCGCTTTTATAGCGGGAATGATCATTGCCGATACAAACTACAATGTCAAGGTAGAATCAGACATTGCCAGCTATAAAGATCTGCTGTTGGGTATCTTTTTTTTTAGTGTGGGAACAAAAATAGATGTGCTCTATTTTATGGAAAATATCCACATCATCATCGCAATTTTTATTCTTGTCATGCTGTTCAAATCGATTGTTATTTATGGCATTATCAGACGTAAATCGGACAAAAATACCTCTGCTAAAACGGCGTTGGCATTGGCGCAAGTCGGTGAGTTCTCTTTTGCTATATTCGCTCTGGCAGGTTCACAAAGACTTATAAGTGAAGAAATGGCCAGTTTTTTGATACTGGTAAGTGTTATCTCCATGATACTGACACCGTTTGTAGTCAACCACATTTACAAACTCTCGTCCTATTTTGAAAAGGAGTTTTATGAATCGGATGTCATCACTCCGATCGGACAGAAAGACCATATCGTTGTCGCCGGATTTTCAAGGCTCGGAAGAAAAGTTGCAGCAGACCTGAAAGAAAAAGGTATTGCATTTGTCATAATATCTGACAACCTCAAACATGTACTTCTTGCTAGAAAAGTGGGTTATATGGCTTACTTCGGGCATTTAAACAAGCTACCTGTTTTGGAGTCTCTGATGGTCGATGAAGCGAAATCTGTCATTATAACCGTGAGTAGAGAACACGATAAACGGCTTATCAGTGAAGCGATTTTGAACTTTTCCAATGATGCGAATATCATCATGAAAATCGATAGTATTGAGGAGCGAAAACATTTGAAAGATCTTCCGCAAGTAGAGTTAGTCGATGCTAGTCATGAAATATCAATGTTGCTGGTCGACCGTGCAGTAAAAAGCAAGACTTGATCTTTGGATTGAAATGCAGACAAAGACTTTGAAAGCACGCACCTTGATTTAGGCAAGATAAGACTATAATGCCACAAACGGAATACTACAGCTCACGCAGGCTCTGCTTAACCACATTATACACTTAGCCGCAGAAATAAAGGATTTACTATGCAAAAACTTACTCCAGAAGGTCAAAATCTAGTCAATGATCTTGCAAACAGATACAATTTAAGCACAGAGACGGTTATCTATATGATCGGTGCCGTGAACAATGGCGGAGGAACAATGGCTCAGTTTAATTCTCCGGAACTTGGTGGTTCAGGTCAGTGGATGCGAGGGGGTATGACCATGGTGGGTGACATGTTTAACCATGGCCTCAAAAATACCGTAGACAATCTATGTTCTGAGATCTCCAATGCATTGGCAACGATGACCATTTTCCCTATCGCGCCTTCAGGTACAAGAGAAAGTAATCAATGGTGGCCAACAAATCTTAATCTAGGTGTACCAAACAGCAGTGGTGGTCAAAATAATATACGTTATGCTGTATTTCCTCATAGACTTGCTGTTGAGCTCAACGGACAGGTCACCGTGTATGACACCCTGGACAATAATATTAGCGGTGTTTCTCAACAGCAAGGAGGAGACACTTCACTGACTTTTAGCAGCCAGTATGGAACTATCTCTGTGTCAACGCTTCCTATCGTTTATGGTCCAGGAAATCTTCCACCGGCACCACAAAGCAATTTTGCGGAGCCAACGCAAAATAATTTTTCAAATCCGGCTCCTCTGGCACAAGAGACAAATACCTACCAAACTGAACCCAAAATGAATATCAATCAAAATGAATCAGCTAACTCCATCATAGGACTGATTGAAAAGCTCTCTCAATTGCGCGATGCAGGGGCTCTCACGGATGATGAGTTCAATGCGAAAAAAGCTGAGTTACTGAGCCGACTTTAGCCATTTTGTTTGAGTCCATTGTTCCTCGTTCCGACAGAAACTGTGAGAACGAGGAAATTTGATTATTTTTTAAACCTTGGGTCTCAAATTACGACTTAGAGGTCATTTTATACTTTTAGCCAAACTAAAGCCCCCATAAAGTACCATCCAAGCCAATTCAACACCAAGAGCCAAAATGCATATAGATCTAACCCAGGGAATCATCAAACAACACATTGTAAAACTTGCTGTACCCGCAGTAGTAGGGTACTTTTTTCATACGATGTTTAATATCACAGATACCTTTTTCGCAGGGCTTATTTCCACACAGGCACTCGCAGCTCTCTCTTTGTCGGCTTCTGTGTTTTTTATGGTGCTGGCCATAGGTATCGGTATGAGCGAGGCGGTAACTTCCTTGGTGGGAAATGCTTTGGGTGAGAAGGACATCACTAAAGCACAGCACATCGCACTTAACGCCATAGCCTTTGGTATACTTTTGTCTTTGCTACTGTCTGTGTTGGGTGTGTTGTCAGTGCCGTATTTGGTTGAGGCGTTGGGAGATCCTTCGTATGTGGTGGAGACACTTGACTATATCAATCTTATTTTGTATGGCGCAGTGTTTTTCGTGGGCGCATTCTTTTTTAATGCAATGCTTAACTCCGTAGGAGATACGAAAGCATTTAGAAATGTACTGATCTTTACCGCTTGTCTCAACATTATTTTGGACTATCTGTTTATAACGCATTTTAAGATGGGCGTAAGCGGTATAGCGATGGCGACCATCATCGCTGAAGCTATCACAATGTTTTATCTGATCTACAGAGTCAGACAAACGAAATTGTGGTGTGGTGTATCTCAGTTTAGCTATGACGGTCATGTCATAAAACAACTATTCAAACAAGGGGTACCGCCAAGTGTCAATATGTTCATGATGGCATTTGGTATGTACATCATCACGTACTTTGTAGCGCCTTTTGGTAAAGAGGCAGTGGCTGGGTTTGGTATAGGCATGCGTATAGAGCAGGTCTTCCTCATGCCTATCATCGGACTTAACATTGCCACACTTGCCATCGTTTCTCAAAACAACGGAGCCAAGGAGTATGGGCGCATAACGCCTACACTACGTTTAGCTATACGTTACGGATGGGTCATGAGTACCATAGGTGTGACTTCATTTTTACTTTTTGCAGACCATTTTGCTGCGCTTCTTAGCTCTGATTCTGTGGTCATAGAACAAACAGCACTGTACTTACGTGTGAGTGGGGTGGCATCGTATGGTTTTGTGGTCATATTTATCTATATTGCAATGCTCCAAGGCATAGGTAAACCGGCAGTCATCATGCCCATAAGCATTTACAGACAACTTATCGCACCGGTGGTGGTATTTTCTGTGTTGGCAATGTTGGGTCTAGGCATCTTGTCTCTTTGGATAGGACTAGATATGATCATTTTCTCTTCAGCATTGTTTCTATGGTGGTATGGGGAGAAAAAGTTGAAGCACTTAGAGGCTTAAAATGTATGTAAATAGGATAATAACATGGCAGACATAAATAAACCGTGCATAAAACAATGCTGTCTCAATGAAAAAGATATCTGTCTGGGATGTTTTCGTAGTTTTGATGATATGCTTCGATGGAACAAGGCAAACATTGAAGAAAAAAAAGAGATGATGAGAATAGCTGAGAGAAAAAAAATGGAACATGCCATACAATCCAATAGGGACTGTTAGCTTTTTGTCCATCTTCTCATAAGCTCTTGACACATTGCAACAGACAATTTTCCATTATTGCTATGTTTTTCTATCTCTTCTTGGAGTTGTACTGTACTCATTTTTTGATATATTGTCGTTATTGATGCATTATTGTGAGATACATATTTGACTTCAGCTATGCTCCCTTGTGTATTTGCATGTGTACTTGCTGATGTGATGAATATGAATGCAGTAATATTTGCTAATGTTTTTACTTTCAAAACTTCCCCTTTTTATACTTATGATAGTTTTTAATTGTGCTGTCTCATAGAGTTTTAATACTTTGATTATGTGGTTTGTATTTCAGGATAATATCTAAAATAATTTTTAAAGTCAAGTAAATCTATTGATTTAATAGTTTAATTGATTTATTTAAAGATATTTAACTAAATCAAAGCCTTCTAAGTTCCATCAAATAATGCAAAGATAAGATAAATTCGGTATTTTTTAGTAACTTGAAGGCAAGAAGGTATTATTGAGAGGTGATCCACTCTTTTATCATTTGTAGCTCATCTTCAGCGATGGTATGTACTTTAGCATAGCTTTTAAACTCTATGTTAAACCCACCGTTTTGTAATGTCTCAACTTGTGCTTTGG
>JAPHUJ010000277.1 GCA_026193735.1 Sulfurovum sp. | reverse complement strand
ATAACTTGAAATATACCAAAATAGCACTTGTATAGTGGTAATATATGTCATATTGTCATAAAATTGTGAGGCAAGCGTGTTAAGCCATTGCAGTACGCTAACGGAATATTAATCACTATTTAGATAAAATAATCCCAATTTATGCAAAGGTAAAACCTACAATGATAAAAAGCGTACTCAAACTTTTTGGCACACAAAATGACAAAATCGTAAAAAGCTATCTTAAAAAAGTAAAAAACATCAATATACTTGAAAGCAAGTATGAAGCATTGGATGATGAAGCACTCAAAGCTGCATTCGAAGCACTTAAAAGTGAAGTAACAAGGGGCACTAAAACTTTAGATGATGTACTCTATGACTCTTTTGCTATCACTAGAGAAACTGCGAAACGTACTTTAGGTTTGCGACATTATGATGTTCAAATGGTTGGAGGTATGGTGCTTAACGATGGTAACATTGCAGAAATGAAAACAGGTGAAGGTAAAACACTTGTAGCAACACTTGCTGTTGTCCTCAATGCTATGACAGGAAAAGGCGTACATGTTGTTACAGTCAATGACTACCTTGCAAAAAGAGACTCCGAAGAGATGGGCAACCTGTATGAGTTCTTAGGTTACAGTGTAGGATGTATCACAACTGATATACATGATGATATGGGAAGAAAAGCCCAATACGATGCAGATATCACTTATGGGACGAACAACGAATATGGGTTTGACTACCTTCGTGACAACATGAAAGTAAGAGCTGAAGAGAAAGTGCAGCGTGAACACAACTATGCTATCGTTGATGAAGTCGACTCCATCCTCATCGATGAAGCCAGAACACCACTCATCATCTCTGGTCCTACACAACGTGACCATAACTACTATGCACAGGCAGACGCCATTGCTATGCAAATGGTACGTGGTGAAAAAATAGAGACCAAAGCAGGTGAACCAGAGCAAACGACGGGTGACTTCATCGTTGATGAGAAAAATAGAACCATTGTGATGACAGAAGACGGACTTCAAAAAGCACAAGACCTGTTTGAAGTAGACAACCTCTACAGTCTAGAAAATGCAGCACTCTCTCATCACCTTGACCAAGCGCTTAAAGCACACTACATCTTCGAAAAAGATGTTGACTATGTGGTGCAAAATAATGAGATCATTATCGTTGATGAGTTTACGGGTAGACTCTCTGAAGGCCGTAGATATTCTGAAGGACTGCACCAGGCACTGGAAGCCAAAGAAGGGGTTGAGATACAAGAAGAGTCACAGACTCTGGCAGAGATCACTTACCAAAATTACTTTAGACTCTATGAGAAACTTGCAGGTATGACAGGTACGGCACAAACTGAAGCCACTGAATTTTCACAGATCTATAATCTTGAGGTTATCTCTATCCCTACCAATGTACCAGTAGAAAGAATAGACAAAAATGATCTTATCTACAATACAGAACGTGAGAAAATGGATGCAGTGGTAAGAAGGGTTAAAGAACTCCATAAAAAAGGACAACCGGTACTCATAGGGACTGCTTCTATTGAAAAATCTGAGATGATTCATGAGAGACTTAAAAAAGAAAAGATCCCTCATAACATACTCAATGCTAAAAACCACGCACAAGAGGCAGAAATTATTGTAAATGCGGGACAAAAAGGTGCCGTAACCGTTGCTACGAATATGGCAGGACGTGGGGTTGACATCAAGATAAATGACGAAGTAAGAAGCCTGGGCGGACTGATGATACTTGGTACAGAACGTCATGAGAGTAGACGTATAGACAACCAACTCAGAGGTCGTTCAGGACGTCAGGGTGACCCAGGGGAGAGTCAATTTTTTCTGAGTCTTGATGACAATCTTCTTCGTATCTTCGGTGGAGAGAAGATCAGAAATATCATGAATAGACTTGGTGTTGAAGATGGTGAATACATCGACTCTAAGATCGTAACACGCTCAGTGGAGAAAGCCCAGAAAAAAGTAGAGAATCAGCACTACGAGTCAAGAAAACACATCTTAGAATATGATGATGTAGCCAATCACCAGAGAAAGGCTATCTACGCATTTAGAAATCAGCTCCTTGATCCTGAGTTTGATATTGCTGCTAAGATCAAAGAGAACCGTGCTGAGTATATAGCCCATCTTTTAACAGAGGCTGAAATCTTTGCAGGTATGCCAACAGAAGATTATGATGTAGAAAGACTTGCCGCACTTATTAAAGAAGAGCTTCATATTGAAGTACAAAGTGAACATTTTAAAGGCAAAGAAGTAGAAGAGATCATGGCTATGATCACAGAAATGATGGAGAACCTTTACGAAGCAAAAATGTCTCAAATAGATCCGGAACAAAGACAAGAGATAGAACGTATCTTATACCTTCAGGTTCTTGATCCTCAGTGGAGAGACCACCTTTATGAAATGGATGTACTTAAAACAGGTATCGGGCTTAGAGGATACAATCAAAAAGATCCGCTTACTGAGTATAAACAAGACAGTTTTAAACTCTTTACAGACCTTGTTGTACGCATTAAACTTGAAGCAGTGAAAGTACTTCAGCTTGTACAGTTTAACTTTACTTCTCCGGAGGAAGAAGAGGCTGCTGTTGAGCACATCAGAGAGGAGTTAGAGAGCAGTGTTGCAGATGCGACATTCAATCAATCTTATGAAGAGGGTGTAATCACAGAAGACTCTGGTCTTAAGCCCATTGCCGGTACCAAAAAACCTAAAAGGAATGATCCATGTCCATGTGGTTCGGGTAAAAAATACAAAAACTGCTGTGGACAAAGTGGACCCAAAAAAGGCTTGTTGGCATAATCGTACATGTGGGGAAAGTATATGAAGCTAAGTTTCATATGTGGAATTTTCCTGCGATTCGGTATTTCACATCCTTTCATTTAGTGAAAGGTTTGCATTAGATTTTAGTCTTAAAAGTGCCCTCAATTGCACTGCAATTTAGTTGTTTGTCAGCGGAAAGCTCACGCGACTAGTCGCTTTAAAAAAAACACTGTATGGATGTAAAATGAGAACTTATAGTAACATTGCCCCTAATAAAAAGTTTGTTAGGCACATCATCAAGCACTATCTTAAATATGACAAAGAAAACCCTTTTATATTTATCTCTGCAATGTTAGCATTCTTAGGTATTGCAGCGGGTGTGATGGTACTGATGATCGCTATGGGGATCATGAATGGAACACAAAAAGAGTTTACTAAAAAACTTTTTGTGATGAACTACCCTCTTACCATACTTCCATTGGAAGAAAATGCCGTAAATGATGCGCTCATCACTTCACTGGGAGAAAAGTTCCCCCATCTTCAATTTAGTCCCTACTATACTACACAGGTCATCACAAAAAATGAGGAAGCAGTACAAGGATCTTTAGTCTATGGCGTAGATTTTGATAAAGAGGCTCAGATCAACTCCATATTTAAAGAAGCCAAAGGTGATGAAACAAGTATATTTAGAGTCATCATAGGTGAAGGTCTCTCTTTTGAGATGAATGCTCCTAAAGGTGAGAAAGTCACGCTTTACTTTTCAGAACAACAGGCTATCGGTTTTGGAACCATGCCACTTCAAAAACGTTTTATCATAGATGGTGTGTTCAAGTCTGGACTCAAAGCCTATGACAAAGCCATTATGTATACCTCTTTAGAAGCTTTTGAAAAACTACTGGAACGTAAACATGGAAGCTATGATGGTCTACATATCTATACTGAAAATCCTCTCGATGAGATAGCCAGTATAAAGAGTGCTTTACCTGAAATGGTAGTCATAGAAGGATGGTGGCAGCAAAATGGGAACTTCTTTGCTGCCATGGAAATGGAGAAAAAAGCACTTTTTCTGGTTTTACTGCTTATCATTCTTGTAGCATCACTCAACATTATATCTTCTCTACTTATGACAGTAATGAGCCGAAGAAGAGAGATTGCCCTTATGCGCACGCTGGGTGCCACAAAAATAGAGATAAAGTCTATCTTCTTTAGATTAGGCCTTATTATAGGAAGTATGGGTATCGTGGCCGGTACACTCCTTGGTGGACTTGGTATTTGGATACTCACTACTTTTGACATCATCTCTATGCCTGCTGATGTTTACGGTACTTCAAAACTACCAGTTGATCTAACACTGCATGATTTTATTTTTATCATTTTAGGTACAAGTATCATCATCCTACTTTCAGCCCTTTACCCGGCAAAGAAAGCATCCCAGACAGATCCTTTAACCGTCTTAAGAAATGAATGATCTAAGGGGTCAAAGCAAATACCCAATACTCTCTCCATACTTTCTCATTGCTATTGATCTATTATAGATCGAAATATAGTATATAAAAAAATTATTCTTATTATCATAATAATTTATCCTCTTAAAAAATGGTATTATATGCCATTACTTTATTACTTTAGAGATGCGTAGATTGTTTGGTATATAATTTTATTTTAGGATACACATGAAGATATTAAGCATTATAGTTTTTTTAACCATATCTGTACTGGGTATACAGATAGACACAAGACTTTATACCGAAGGTGATACACTAGCCTACTATGATCAACTTTCAGAAAAACTCTCTGATGATATAGCGCTTGATGATGAAGAGGCAGAGCGTTTAAAAAGTGAAAAAAGTCTTTTAGAAAAACTTCGAATGCTGGTGATCAAAGAACCTCCGATGCAAACGTTCAATACTGAACTTATCGGCAAAGAGTTTATAGAAGCTCCTGAATATATCAAGCTTTTTGATGTAGTTGCAGGAGCATTTGAACAGAAAAAGAAACTCGAATCAAACCAGATGTTTATTCAGGAAAAACTCTCCTACCTTAAAAAACGCATTGAAGGCATTTCCAATCCAAAACATAAAAGCCTGTTACTTTATCAACTGCAATTTGCTTATTATAAGCTGAAACAACGCTATGATAAGATATCTATCGAAAATTATCAGCAGTTTATTTTAGAAGGAGAGAAGGTTCTTTCTATGCTTATATCACGGGTAAGCTTTGATGTAAATACCTATGAGATCAACCTTGCAAAAGATCAAACAGAGATAGAAAGTCTTAAGAAAAAACTTGTTGCAACAAATCTTTCCAAAGAACGCGAACTTCTTTCCCAAGAGACCATTTCAAAAAAACTTGTAGATAAACTAAAGACACTGGAGTTAGAATACGATACAAGGCTCTTGGCACTTGCAGACAAAAGACTGCTTTTAGGCTTGTCTTATCATCAGAAAAAAGATAGTGGTTCGGTACTTTTACAGAGAAAAGAATTACGCTCCACTATTCAACATTTGTATGTCGAAAACCCTCTCTACAATGCGAAGCTTAATGTATTTGAAAATCTAACTCAAGCCAGTGATAATTCAATCGATTATAATTATTTGACCATCAAAGAAAATATTTTATCATTCTATGAAAACTTTTATTCAAATATCAGCACTCCTTTTATTGTACTGGATGAAACCCCTATAAGTTTTCTAAGTATACTGAAGCTGCTTGGTATTTTAATTTTAGGATTTTGGATAGCAAAAATCTATTTTAGGATTTTTACTAAACTGCATAAAAGACGTAAAGACATGAGTACTGTTTCCATTAAGGTCATAGCAAACATAGGATCAACACTTATATTTTTTGTTACGTTTATTATTGCGATGAGCAGCATTGGGTTGAGTCTTGCAAACCTGGCAGTGATCGCCGGAGCACTCTCTATCGGGGTCGGATTTGCACTTAGAAGTGTGGTATCAAGTATTATCTCTGGTATGGTCTTACTAAGTGAAAACTACATTAAACTCGGTGACTATGTCCGTATCAATGAAAAATTGACCGGGAAGATCATGGATATAGGTTTCAGAGCAACGGTAATTAGAACTATCGACAACATTCATATCCTTGTACCCAACAGTGATCTGATCGATGGGCAGGTAATCAATCTGACATTTGAAGATAGGATCCGCAGAATTTATATACCATTCAAAGTGCCCTATGGTTCTGATGTCAAAAAAGTAAGATCCTTGGTAGTCGAAGCTGTCATGACAAGTAAAATTCCATTGCTTCGAGAGGTGCGTTTGAAGAAACCTACTGTATGGATGAGTGCTGTAGGAGAGAGTTTTATTGAACTTGAGCTTCTTGTCTGGATCGAAGGGATAAGACCTTCTACAAAGTCAAATCTTCTTATATTGATTTATGAAACACTTAGCGAGCAAGGCATTGCTATGCCTCATCCACAGTTGGATCTTCATATCAAAGACCGTCGTGTACTCAGTGCATTGAGGAAATAAAACTTCTAATCAAACATATCCATGACTGTATTTCCATGTTCGAACACATCGAAGAGAGAAGGTTCTTCTTCCTCTTCAAAAAAGTTAAACGGTGAGTCATCAAACACACCAAACATCGTGTTATACATTTTAGAAGAATTATACATCATACCTGACATAAATTGTGCGGATTGACCAGAGTATTTGGCCCCTTTATAAAAAGAGGTACCTGTATCCTTAATATCTCCCAGTATGCCGGAATCAAAAAATGACTTCTTTTTTTTCTCCTTAACACCAAAGATACTAGGTATTCCCCAACTTACATCCAAATCTAAACCCAATGTTTTTTGAAAATCCTTCAGTTTTCCCGCAAAGGTAAAATCTTCTTTTGGCTTCTCTTTTTTTCCCGTTAATGTATTTTTTATACTTGAGAGTGCATCATCAAAGGAGTCACTTATGTCTGAAGACTCATCCAAACCAAGACTCTCTTTCACATCCTCAACCCTCTTGTCCAAAAAACTCTCGTTTTTTGGAACCGCATAATCAATATTTAATTCATCCCTTATCATATCCAGTTTTTTAGTTTTGACATCCGGTTCTTGGATATTCAATGCTTCTCTTATTTTTTTTACTTTTATTTCCTTAGCACTCGGTCCTTGGATATTTAATTCTTTTCGTATCTTTTCGATTTCAATCTCTTCTTTAGTTTGTTTCTTTACTTTCTTAGGTGTGTTAGACTTTTTCTTCATCGGTACGGGTACCGCGTCTACAACTACGGATTTTTTTGGAGTTTCATCTTTGATATTGTATTGATTCTTTATATCTTGAAAACTATCAGAATTCTTTGTCTTAGATAAAGAATCTTTATCTAAGACCGGTGTGTCGTCTTCTATATTATATTGCTTCTTCATGTCCTGCAAAGTAGCTTTAAAAGAGGCATCTGCATTATTTGTAAGATCAGCCCATACAAAAACACTAAGCCCAAATGTGATTAAAAGAATTTTTGTTATCATTTTATTCTACCTTATTACATAACTCTATATTGATTATACACTATTCTTATTTATTTATAATATGCCCTGGTGATTCAAGTGTTCTTTTAAGTATCTTCAGAGGTAATGAGAGGATGTCCTCTCCTGCAAATGTATTTACTTTCGGATCATCCAATGTACCTGTGATCTGCAGTCCAAAGGTCATACTATTGTCTCCTCCCATTAGTATATAACCCACAACAGGTAAATTACCCACAACTTTACCTAAATTTCTTGCCGTTTGAATAGCAAGATCCAGCTTTATCGTTTTTTTCTCCAGGTCAATCTCTCCTGTTCCTGCGATAGTTGCTGAAGTTCCTTTGATATAAATAGAATCAAACACTATTTTATTTTTTTTGATCATTCTGTATTCGGCTACCCCTTCTTCAATAGTAAAACCTTCTACAGAATAACCCGGTCTATGTAAAGATGCCAAGGCTGGTATCGTATTGATAAAGGCCAAAGTGTTATTATATGCTTTAAAATCTTTCATTACTCCACCCTCTACAATAATCTCACCTTTCATTGTTTTCTCAGGATCTCCTGATTTTTTCAGGGAATATCGTCCATGTTGTAAACCCTTAAAGTTGATTAAAGGATGAAGCACTTTGTCTTTTATACGAAATGCCTGCATAGAAAGAATATCTCTCTTCTTGGAAAACTTGATAATATCTCCTCCTGAACTACCTATGGCTTTAATATCACCGTTTGATTTCACTTCAACATCATAACTATCAGTAATCAGACTATATTCACCATATCTTAATTGGCTATTTTTACCCAAAATAATCAAAGGTTTATCTTTTTTTATTTTGTCCTTATTTTTTGTATCTTCTTTTTTTGTATTTTTCTTCTTTGATTTCAAAAATTTTTCAAGATCAATATTAAGATTTGTAAGTTTCACTTTGGAATGAGCTTTATTATAATGAAGACGTTTGTTAAAAGCATAAAAATCCAAATCTTTAGCCGTAACTTTTCCCTCAAAAGGAACTCTTGTTTTACATTGATTGTCTTGCTCATAAAAAAAGCATGATGTTCTTTTTAGCATTCCATTAAAGGTAAATGTTTCAAAATCTTTTGTTTTTATATCAACATTCCCCCCTTGTTCAATGGGTCCCGGGTCTGGGAGATATGGTTTGATCTTATTGAGATCTGTTAAATAAATAGATGTCTCGTTTTTATCATTTGTAAGCCTTGTATAAAGTTTAGGTATAACAATTTCTACATTTTCTTCATACTCTAATACAAAAGGCAATGTTTGATTTTCTAAAATGAAAAACTTCTCTTTTGCATCTCCAAGTTTAATCGTTTTAGCATCAAAGACCAAATCCGCTTTTTTCTTTTCTAAATCTATCTTACCATTTACATTACCCTCATAAAACATATCTTTTAAATAGATATCCTTTAATGTAATAAATCCTTTTTCATACTGTAATCTCCCTTTTACGATAGGAAGTTTTACTTTTTGTATCCACACATCACCTCTACTAAAATCAGCATTTACAAAAAAATCTTGATATTTATTTTTCAAATTTATGTCTGCTAAAAACAAAACATTTACTTTCCCACTTTTTTGATCCAGTGGTACCTCAATAGCATACGCTTTTAATAAATTTTGTATCTTACTATCGAAGCGGGTGTCTGTTTTAATTTTAAGTTTTAAGTTAGTATGAATATTAAGTAAATTAAGTATAGATACTGTGCTTCCTTTTAAACTTATACCTTCATATATTGGTTCTTTCAAGTCAAAATAAAGTCCTCCATTATGATACGTCAATACAAAACTTGATACTAAAACTGGTGACAATTTTTCTTTAAAATATATTTTGGCATCAGAGAAAAGAACCTCTCCGTTTAACGCATCGAAATCTATTTTAAATCTACCTTTTTCTATTTTTCCTTTACCACTTAAAGAAAGCAACTTATATTTATCTGCTTCTACTTTATCTAGAATCCAACTTCTGACTGCTTCCGTAAGATCAAACTTATTGATTATAGGTCTTAAATCTGTAAATGTATTGCTTTTTAATAGAAAATCTATTTGATTTTCTTCCTTGCTTGCATTAAATTCTCCTGTGATGCCATTAAAGATGAATTGACCTTGAGTTGTGAGTATATTTTCATTTAGATCATAAGTAAATTTTCCACTCATAGTTAAATTATGTTCTTTAATATTCAATAAAGGAATGCTTGCTTTCAACATCTTACCTTCACGTCTAATCTTTCCTGAGATCCTATAATCCTTGCTATTGATCAGTAGATAATCATTACTAAATATGATATTCAGCGTGTTATTGTCAAATACAATTTTTTTAAGTTCTATATAGTCAAAAAAAGTAAGTATATATTTGATACGTTCTAATGTTTCTTGCACATTATTAAAAGAAGGTTGCGTTTTGCTTTGAGGGATATTGACATAATCGGCTTTGAGTATAAGCTTTTTATCGAGTTTAATGTATAATCCATTTACATTGTAGTCAGCTACTTTAAACGTATCTAACTTAATACCTACTAGAAGCCACATAAAAAGAGAAATAAAAAGGACAACTACAAAAATGAGTGTATTACGTATAAGCACATGGATAGCATGGGCAGAAAATATTGCACTGGTTTTGATCATCTCTTTTGCCTTT
>JAPHUJ010000273.1 GCA_026193735.1 Sulfurovum sp. | reverse complement strand
TCTTTATGAGGCAGGGGTCAGAGTAGCAAAGATCAATACCTATAACCTAAAAGAGGGTTTTGTATTTATGGAAGACTTGGGCAATACACATCTTGCTGACGTCATAGAACATGACTTTGAACTCTTTTATAACAAAGCCATAGATACTATCATCAAGATGCAAAATACTGATATAATGGATTTGCCTGAGTATGATGCAGAATTTTTACGTTTTGAGATGGATCTGATGCAAGAGTGGTATCTTGAAAAGTATCTTGGACTTTCACTGGATGATGAGAGTAAAAATATCATAGATACTACATTAAAGGCTATCACTTCTGAAGTCCTTTCTCAGCCACAAGGAGTGTTTGTACATAGAGATTTTCACTCACGTAATCTTATGTTTGGCTGCAGCGATGACATCGTAGTCATTGACTATCAAGATGCACGTGTAGGGTCAGTGACGTATGACTTGGTCTCACTCCTGCGTGATGTCTATAATGAATTTGATCCAAAAGTAGTTGAGAGAATGGCATTGCATTTTAGAGATGCTAAAGGATTAGATGTAGATGATGCTACATTCATGAGATGGTTTGATCTTATGGGATTACAACGGCATATTAAGATACTTGGTATTTTTTCACGACTTTATCTACGTGATGGTAAAGAGGGGTATTTGAAAGATATTCCTTTGACATTGAAGTATATTTTGGATGTTGGGGCGAAATACCCCGAGACACAAGATTTGGTTAAAATGTTGAAAAATATAAATTAATTTTGTTCAATGGTGATTTGTAATCCCAGATTGGAAGTGGGTTACTCTCTTCATTTTTTTAGAAAAAACGAAACAAAAAATCGTCGTGGCTCTCGAAACGCTTCGCTTTCAAGGGCGTTCGCCACGACATTATTTTAAAAAGGAAGAACATGAAAGCTATGATTTTGGCCGCAGGGTTGGGCGAAAGAATGAGACCACTTACCGATGTAACTCCAAAACCACTTCTTAAAGTAGGAGGTATTCCTCTTATACTTTGGCACATCGAACGTCTAGCACATGATGACTTTACTGAGATAATCATCAACATTGCACACTTAGGGTACCAAATACCTGAAGCTTTAGGTGATGGTTCAGAATGGGGAGTGAATATCACTTACTCGGACGAACAGAAGGAAGGTGCACTTGAAAGTGCAGGAGGCATAGTAAAGGCTTTACCTTTACTGGGAGATGAACCTTTTTTAGTACTCAATGGTGACATTTGGACTGATTATGATTTCCAAGCCAACAGAAAGCTTCCAGAGGGCATTTTGGCACACATAATTCTCGTACCTAACCCTGAGCATAACCCTGAAGGTGATTTTGCTTTAAATGGGCAACGAGTGGTAGATGCAAGACAGTATACTTTCTCAGGCATAGGCTACTACTCACCAAAACTTTTCAAGGGTCTGCCTTATGGTAAAAATGCATTGGCTCCGTTGCTAAGAGCTGCCATGAAAGAAGGGAAAGTGACAGGGGAACTTTATGAGGGTGAATGGCTCGATATAGGAACTCCTGAGAGACTTGAACTTCTGAACGCTCAGCTCATGAATAGGTATTAATTAAAAAAGCAAAAAATGGTGTATAATTGAAAAAATTGATTCTTATAAAATAGGAGTAAGCTATGACTATAGCTGATATAGAATTTGAGATGAATATAAATGATGTGATGGAAAAGGATATCTCAGAGATTATAGAGATATGTAAAAAATCTGGATTTAATGCAGAAAGTATAGATGAAGAGCTTCAAAAAAGAGGTTATGCCAAAATTTTTACAATCGATTATGATGATGTTAACGATGATGATGTGTACGATGATGAATGGGAAGATTAGCTTTCGTTCCCACTCTCTGTATCAGATTACATATATAAATTAGAAATTACAATAGAGAAAAATGATAAGTGGGTTTAAACGCTTACCGTTTACTTTTCAAATACTTTGCGACTCCATCCTCATCATTCGAGTGGGGGGGAATAATATCTGCAACTGCCTTCACTTCATCTAAGGCATTAGAAACAGCCACTGAAGTCCCCGCAAGTTTGAACATGCCTATGTCATTGATGCTGTCTCCAAATACTGTAACATCAACAGGGTCACGTTTCAGGTGATCCATGACTTTCTGCAGTGCATGGGCTTTATCACCTTCTGGGTGTAAAATAGTGA
>JAPHUJ010000115.1 GCA_026193735.1 Sulfurovum sp. | reverse complement strand
TAGCTGGCCTTCATACTATCTTCTATTAACACTTCTTCGGTATTTTGTTGCTCTTCAAACAGATCGCTCATGCATTTCCTTGTTGTGTAAAAAATTGTATTTATTGTACCTAACATCGGCTTAATGCAAAGGCCTAAAACCGCTTAAAACCGATGCTAGGTATCTTAAAATGGATTTAACATGATTTAACACTATATTCTATATAATGCACATTAAATTATATCATGAGGAAAAATAGTGCCAATTGAACAACTAAAAGATATCATAGATTATGGAGTAATAGGTTTACTCTTTTTCTTAAGTTTCATTACCTTTGCATATGCTATTGAAAGAGTACTTTTCTACCGTGCAGTCAGATTAGAAGACTATAAACATAAACTCTCTCTTGAGCTTGACCTTTCTAAACGCCTTGCAACCATTGCATCCATAGGTTCAAATGCACCTTACATAGGCCTGCTTGGTACTGTTCTTGCTATCATTCTTACTTTTTACATCATTGGTGACCAACAAGATACCATAAATCCTGGTGAGATCATGAAACACTTAGCCCTGGCACTTAAAGCTACGGCTGCGGGTCTGGTAGTAGCCATCCCGGCAACAGTCATCTACAATGCACTGCTTGCAAAAGTAGATACTATTTTAGCTAAATGGGAAATCCTTCAGGATGAAAATAAGCATGCTTAACATAAAAGTGCTGACACACAAAGGCAGATTAAAAGTGCCCAGTCACGTGAACCCTTTGTTGAAAAGTTTTTTATTGGACTTTGTCCAAAAAGGAGCCCATCAATGAGACGAGAACGTTTTGATAAAATGAATGTTGTACCATTCATCGATATCGTACTCGTACTACTGGTCATCGTACTTGCCACAGCTACTTTTGTAACCAATCAAACCATCAAAGTAGATCTACCAAGTGCCAGTTCAAAGAAAAATGAAGAAAGAAAAAGTGTTCATATCGCTATAGATAAAGAGGGAACGTATTTTTACGATAAAGAGGCATTAAGTCTAGACCTCATTAAAGAGAAACTTATGAAACTGGATCCTAAAAAAGACTTGATCTCTTTACACATGGACAAAGAAAGTGCTTTTCAATATTTTGTAAGCATTATAGATATTCTCAAAACCAAAGGCTTTGAGAATATCTCTATTATTACGAAGAAGTAACTAAACTAATTATTCGTCTTATTCGTCATCCCCTGGTCAAGTCAGAGGATGACAGATATACTAAAATACATTTCTGACATTTTAATTGAACCTCCAATCATTTAAACTGTGGCATTGTTTCTCTCATACTTTTCTAAAAAAGTATACAAAAGTCGACACTACTCTCAAATCGCTTCGCTTATAATGGTGTTCGTAGTGTCAAAAGACGTACTATGTACAATGTATGAAAGGGTATCGTTCAAGTGATACTAATGCTCTTCTGTTATGAATCACGCAATGCGTGCCTTTGTCATGGCGAACGCCCTTGAAAGCGAAGCGATTCGAGAACCATGACGCTTTTTTGCACCCCAAGGGCACTTCCTTTGGGCGTAAATTTTTTCTAAAAAAATGAAGGGAGTAACAACACTACAGTTTGAATGTTTAGGAAGTTCGGGAAAACTTTCAAAAGTCTTGGATTATTTAGCAATAGAATCCACACATCAATTACATGTATGACAAACTTCCACTATTCCGTCATCATCCCGTAAGGACGTTTCAGTTTTTCGGTCAACTGATGTAAGCTCACAGAACGTCCTTCTCTGGCAAACTCTTTTCCATCCATGAAAACGATCATCGTAGGTACAGAAAAGACTTGGAAATGTGCAGAGATCTCCGGGTTTTCATGTGCATCGAGATAGATCTGTTTGAGCTGAGGGAAGTTCTCATCAAACACCTCTTTAAACTTAGGTCTAAGCGCATGGCACACGTTACAGTTCTCTCCGGAGAAGTAAAGTAACACCCCTACTTCTGATCTTATAGTGTTTTGTAGTTCTTCCAGGGTCATGCATTATCCTTAAATGATTTTACAAAGTATAACGATTAGGAACTGCAACTCAGCTTCTTATTTTTAAACTCATCAGGTGTAGATCCTGCCCATCTTTCATGTTGTTCATGTTCAGCATAGGGATTTTTAGCTATTTCAAATAATGCATCTACCACAGTAAAGTCACCCTCTTTCGCTGCGTCTATGGCCTCTTGGAGTATGTAGTTTTTAAGTACGAACTTTGGGTTTGTCAACAGCATAGCCCTCTGTCTTTCTTCTATAGTAGAAGTATTGTCTTTGAGTCTCTCATCATAACTGTCCAGCCAGTCATTCATAGGCTTATGGTAGAGACCTAGTTTAAGCAGTGCTGTTCTATCTCCATTGTAGTGACTGAGGGTTCTAAAAAAGAGCGTGTAGTCTATATTAAGTCCTTGCATCATACCCAGAAAATGTTTGACAAGGTCCAAATCGCTGTCTTTCAATGTGTCTAAACCTAACTTTTTACTCATAAGGTAAAGGTATCTATCTGTGTATAACCTTCCGTAGTGGTCGAGAATTTTTTCCAATTTTTCTATGCTTACCATCGGTGCTAAAGCATGCATGAGAGCCTGTAAGTTCCACTCACCTACATTAGGTTGGTTTCCAAAACTGTAACGTCCATTTTGGTCTGTGTGGTTACAGATGTACTGGAAGTCATAGTCATCCAAGAACGCATAAGGTCCGTAGTCTATAGTAAGTCCTGCAATGGACATATTGTCAGTGTTCATGACTCCATGGTTAAACCCTACTGCTTGCCACTTTGCCATGAGTATGGCTGTTTTTCCTACCACCTCTGTAAAGAAATGCAAGTATTTATTTGGCTCATCTACCAAGTGCGGGTAGCTCTCTGCTATAGCATAGTCAGCCAATGCTTCTAGCTCTTCATACTTCTTTTTATGTGCAAAGTACTCAAAAGTACCAAAACGTATCCATGAAGGAGAGACACGAAGCACAATGGCACCTGTCTCCCAGTCTTCCCTGTAAACTTTATGTTCTGAGCCTATGAGTGCGAAGGCACGTGTACCTTCTATGCCAAGACCATGCATCGCTTCACTCATAAGGTATTCACGTATACTTGAACGCAATACTGCACGGCCATCTCCACTCCGTGAATAGCGTGTCTGCCCTGCACCTTTAAGTTGTAAATGCAGGTTATTGATAGTACCGATATTGATAGCTCTTCCATCTCCAAGTCGTGGTACAAAATGTCCAAACTGATGCCCTGCATAACACATTGCAAAAGTGTCTGACCCTTCTAGTTCCAGAATGCCATTGACAAAGTCAACAAAAGCATCACTGTATAGTTCTTCGATATCTATATCCAGCAATTTTGCCACCTCTTCATTGGCATGGATCAAAAAAGTATTATTGAGCGGTGTTGGCTTTACTCTTGTATAGCACTCTTCCGGTAATTTTAAATAAGGATTGGTTAGTTTAATTTCATTTAGTTTCATGCTTGCATTTTACACACAGATACTTTGAACTTACTTAAGTAAAATAGGGATATAATGATGGCAATTATTTTACATAAAGGACATATGAATGGGCAGAGCGTTTGAATACCGTAAAGCATCAAAATTGAAAAGATGGGGAACGATGTCAAGAGTCTTTCCTAAATTAGGAAAAATCATCACAATGGCAGCCAAAGAAGGCGGCCAAGACCCAGATATGAACCCTAAACTTCGTACGGCTATTATCAACGCAAAAGCACAAAATATGCCTAAAGACAACATAGATGCGGCCATCAAAAGAGCAGCAGCTAAAGATCTTGCCGACATCAAAGAGGTCTCTTTTGAAGCTAAAGCAGCTAATGGTGTACTTCTTTTCATAGACTGTGCTACAGACAACAACACAAGAACGGTTGCCAATGTGAAAGCTATCCTTACACGTAACGGTGGAGAAGCACTTAAAAACGGCTCACTTGACTTTATGTTTACCACAAAATCAGTATTTGTTTTTGAAAAAACAGAAGATATGGACATAGAAGAGTTAGAACTTGATCTCATCGACTTTGGTCTTGAAGAAATTGAAGAAGATGTAGAGCCCCAAGAACATGGTGAAGACAAAGCAATTATCCGTATCTTTGGAGAATTTGCATCATTTGGTGAGTTGAGTAAAGCCTTAGAAGAAAAAGGTATAGAGATAAGCAAAGCAGAGATCCAACGTATCGCAAATACACCTATAGAACTTACAGACGAACAACTTGAAGAAGCAGAAGTTCTCATCGACAAACTTGAAGACGATGAAGACGTACAGGCCGTCTATACAAATATTGCCTAAAGAGTAATCGTATATTATACTTTATTGTATGTATGGGGTTAAAAAGCATATCCTGAATTCAAGATATGCTTCGGGGAAGGGAAATAATATTATTTATTAATAAAACGTCATCAATAGATGTGGAGAATCCTCATCTATATTTACTCCTGCAGTATCAGACTGAGCCATATGATGGGCTGATGCACTTGATGCCAAACCGATCGCTAATAATAATATTGTTGTTAATTTTTTCATGTAAATCCTTTTTGTTTTATTAATGTTGTTCCAATCCATAGACTAGAAAATCTTACTCGAATACTAAATCAAGATGACCTGAAGTTGATGACATATTTCCACCTGCATTCTCTGACGGTGAATTATGATGTGCTGATACACTAGATGCCAAGCCAACTACTAAAAATAATATGGTTGTTAATCTTTTCATTTGAATCCTTTCTTTTTAAAGATGTGAAAGTATAAAATATTAGTATGAAGTGAATGTGAAAATGAATTTTGATCTAGAGAGAAAGAGATTTATAGAATAAGAAGATAAAAGAGATTTCATTCTATCAGATGAAATCTCTTAGATATAAAACGAATGTTTAATGTGCGTGTTGCTCCACAAAACTTTCATAATCACCTTTAAAGTCGATGATACTGCCATCATCTTGAATCTGTATAATTCTATTTGCAAATGCATCGATGAGTTCTCTATCGTGAGAAACACAGATGACACCACCCTGATAATTATACAGGGCTTCACCTAAAGCAATAATAGCCTCAAGGTCCAAGTGGTTGTTCGGTTCATCCATTACAAGGAAATTAGCATCATCCATCATGATTTTTGAAAGCATTACACGGTGTTTTTCCCCACCTGAACAACTGTCTACTTTTTTCTTCTGTTCCTCACCCGAGAAAAGCATACGTCCAAGTGTTTTTCGAATGTCATCTATATGCCATTTAGGGTCAAATCCCTGTATCCATTGTGGCAGCTCTTCATCCCCTACAACTATGTCCGTTGTATTTTGAGGAAAATAACTCGTAGTGATGGTCTGACCCCACTTGTAAGTACCTGCATCAGCTTCAATTTCACCCATAAGTATCTTAAGCAATGTAGTTTTACCTGCACCGTTTCCACCGATGATCGCGATCTTCTCACCTTTATCTACCTTAAAAGTGAGATTTTCAAATACTTTTTCGCCATCATAACTCTTTGAAAGCCCTTCTACTTCAAGTACTTCATTTCCAATGTCTCTATGTGGCTTGAACATGATGGAAGGATCGCGTCTGCTTGAAAGTCTTATCTCCTGCACATCAAGTTTATCTAACTTCTTTTGTCTACTTGTAGCTTGTTTTGCCTTAGAAGCATTTGCAGAAAACCGTGTGATAAACTTTTCAAGTTCTTCTTTTTCTTTCATCCCTTTAGCCCGGTCCGTTTCTGCTTGTTTGGCTATGAGGTTTGCAGCAATATACCATTCGTCATAATTTCCTGTAAACTCACGTATATTCTGAAAGTCAAGGTCAAGGATGTGTGTAACTACCCCGTTAAGAAAGTGTCTATCGTGAGAGATGACAAGCAGTGTTCCTTCATGACGTTTCAATTCATTTTCCAACCAAGAGATGGTTTCCATATCAAGGTTGTTGGTAGGCTCATCAAGCAGAAGTACATCTGGCTTCAGGAAAAGTACTTGTGCCAATAAGATCTTGAACTTGTCGCCTCCTGTAAGTGAAGACATAAGTTCATCGTGTTGTTCTATAGGAAAGCCTAAAGATTGGAGTAACTTCTCTATCTTTACATCAGACTCATAAGTAGGATCCTCGTCTGCACAGATCATTTCCAGTTCACCTAGACGGTTGTTGACTGCATCACTCTCAAAATCACCTTCCATATAGAGTTTTTCTTTCTCTTTTTGTGCATCAAAAAGTTTTTTGTTTCCATAGAGTACTGCATCTTTAAGTGTATAATCTTCAAAAGCATACTGGTTTTGACTAAGCATACCCAGTTTCAGTCCTGGCTGAAGCTGTACTTCACCATCACTTTGTTCTATCTCTCCTGCAAGTATCTTCATAAATGTAGACTTTCCTGCACCATTTGCTCCTATGAGCCCATAACGTTTACCTGCATCTAAAGTGATATTGATCTTATCAAAAAGCACTCTTTTTCCATAGCGCTGTGTTAAATTTACTGTACTTAGCAAGTCTGATCCTTGTATATTTTTGTATTTAATAATTAATGGGATTTTAACATAATGTTCTGAAAGTGGAAGAAAGCGCTTAGGAAAGAGCTTCTATTAAGAAGAAAACTCTTTATATCAGTGAAATATTAATTTAGTAGATCAATAATATTTTCAATAGGACGACCAATAACAGCTTTACCGTCTTTTATAACAATAGGTCTCTCTATGAGCTTAGGGTTTTGCACCATAGCCTCTATAAGTTTATCTTCCTCTGTTATTTCCTTGAGATTTAGTTCTTTATATATCTCTTCTTTAGTACGCATCAATTCTCTAGCTGTCATACCGAGCATTTTAAGTACTGCTATCAATTCTTCTTTACTTGGAGGGGTATCCAAATATTTGACGACTTCTGCATCGATACCCTTTTCTTCCAAAAGTGCTGCTGCATTTCTGGATTTACTGCATCTTGGGTTATGCCATATGGTTACATTTTCCATGGTATTTTCCTTCATTATATAATTTAACTATTTTTTTATCTACTCCGCTAATAACACTTTCATCTTTACCTTCATAATCAATATTTAAAAGTAAGTATCGTATTGCGTTGATACGTGCTCTTTTTTTATCGTTTGCATCAAGCTCACACCAAGGTGCATGCGTTGTACCGGAGATTCTAAACATCTTGTCACGAAGTACTTCATACTTAGAATAGGCATTCAGAGATTTATAGTCCAAGTCTGAAAGTTTCCAGCTTTTTAGCGGGTCATTTTCTCTGTCTTTTATACGGTTTTTTTCTGTTTTATGTGAAATGTTCAAATAAAACTTGAAAAAAAGTATACTATCATCAACCAGCATCTCTTCTACACCATTTACCTGTGAGTAAAAGTGATCGTGCTGCTCCTGTGTACAAAAACCAAAGACCTGTTCTATCCCTGCTCTGTTGTACCAAGATCTGTCAAAGAAGACTATTTCTCCAGCATTTGGTATCTGCTTTAAATGACGCTGGAAATACCATTGTCCCAATTCTTTCGAGTTTGGTTTAGACAAGGCTACAGAACGTGCTTCTCTTGGATTCAGATAATTGTTAAATTCTTTAATGCTTGAGCTTTTCCCCGCACAATCCATACCTTCAAAAATGACCAAAAGTCTTTTATTGTTGTCAATAACCCATTTTTGAAGTTTCACCAGTTCATATTGAAGCTTGAGTGATTCTTTTTTATAAAACTTTTTTTTAAGTTTTCCATTGCCTTTAAAGACTTTAGTAGATTTGACTTTATACTCTGAAAGTTCTTCTGTGTAAACAATATATTGTTGTCTAATCATCTTTATCTCCACTAAATTCTTTAGGGATAGTCCTATTGGTTTGTGCACCCAATTCTTTGAGTTGTTGTACTTGCCTTACAAGGTTTCCTTTTCCATCACTAAGCTTGTTTTTGGCTGCCGAAAAACTTCCCTGTATACCATCAATCTGTTTTGAGATCTTCATCAAGTCTTCAGAGAAGCCGACAAACTTGTCATACATCGCACCTGCTCTTCTGGCTATTTCTTGGGCATTT
>JAPHUJ010000052.1 GCA_026193735.1 Sulfurovum sp. | reverse complement strand
GTGGTTTGCCTTCAAGTTCAGAAACAAGGTTACCAACAACGATCGGACCATGGTGTCTTGCCGATCCGCCTGTTTTACCCATAGGAATACCACATACATCACCCATACCAAATACATTTTTATATCTTCTGTGCTGTAGCGTTTGCTGATCCACTTCAAGCCAACCTTTTGCTGATCCTTTTTGCCAACCGAGCAGAGAATCAACCAACGCCTGTGATGGTCCCATTGGAGGAACAACGTGAATGAAATCATACTTCATCTCAACCATTCTTTTTTCTTCAGACATATCATACTCGCCTAAGTCTTCATCAAACTCACCTTTGACTTCATACGTTTCTTCAAAAGTCGCCACTTTATTACTTACATCAATAGCAACAAGATTATGATTAAACTTGTTAGTGATCGTGTCATATCTCGTCTGTACTTTGGCTAATGACTCTTCGATCTCAGGAAGGCTAAAAAGCTTTCCTTTACTCGTTGCATATACAAAGTTAGCTCCCAAACCATCTTTTTTCAAATGATCTGCACTAAGGTAAAGTATTTTTTGTGGTGCTCCTCCACATTTAATAGGTGTATTTGGGTCAGTATAAATTACCGTTGGTTTTGTTCCTGAGGCAGCAGCTTTTTTAAGTGCTTCAAACCATTCCCAAGTTAGATCACCACCTCTTGCTGTACCTTTCTCAAAATCACTTAAATATACACTTGAAATACCATTTTTACCAATATCGTCTTCGGTAAGACCTTTAATCCAGTCATAATGGTATACCATACCTGTAGCAACAACCATATAGTCGTAAGGTACTTCTTCACCTGCACGTGTAGTTACCTTATTATTGTCAGGATCGAAAGAAGCTACTTCATCTTTGATCCAATTGACATCATCAGCGATAAAATCTTTATTGTCTTTAACAATATCATCAAAAGTATAAAGTCCTGCAGCCATAAATATTTGACCCGGCTGATAAAGATGTTTTTCATTAGGTGCGATGATCGTGATATCTGCATTTGGTAATGCACTGTGAAGTCTAGCTAATGCCATGATTCCACCAGCACCACCACCTACAACTAAAATTTTTGTCTGCTTATCACTTTTAGTACTTGGTGCTTCATCAGCCTGTAAAGAAGGAGATAATCCCATAACAGTAGATGCACCGCCGACACCCATCATTTTAAGTGCGGTTCTTCTACTTATTCCTTCATTACCCTCACCATGTAGTAAATCTATGACTGGTTTACTATGCTCTATCTTTTTGTCTTGCATTTTAATCCTTTTGATTTATAGTACTTAAAGTATATGATATATAAAATTTATACATACTGAATAAATGTACAAACATGAGTTAATAAGCTCAAATATAATTATTTGCATTTTTGAGACAGAAAATCATCCTAAAAAACTTTTTAGATACGCTGTCTATTTTCGGACATAACATCTTTTACTATAACGATAATATTGATATAATGTCTAAAAAAGAGATATATATGACATCTATAGTTATAGAAACGCTTTCTGGATTAGGAATGTTTTTATTTGGTATGTTATATATGGAACTCGCACTTAAAGAATCCGCAGGTGTTCGCTTTAAAACCTGGGTAAAAAACTCAACATCCACTACAATGAAATCCCTCATCACCGGGATGGTCGCTACTGCACTGCTTCAGAGCTCTTCGGTCGTAACACTCATGACACTGTCATTCGTCAGTGCTTCGATGATTTCCCTACATTCTGGTATTGCCGTCATTTTTGGTTCAAATGTTGGTACAACAGTTACAGCATGGATCGTAGCGACACTTGGCTTTAAGGTAGAGATCGAGGCTTTCGCACTTCCTATGATTGGCGTGGGAGGGCTACTGCTTATTTTAAATTCCGATCATAAGAAAGTCAGTACTGTAGCCAAAGTGTTTGTCGGATTCGGTCTCTTGTTTCTCGGTTTGGACATTATGAAGAACGCCATCGAGTCTTTGGCAGGAATGATCGATCTTGCAAAATTTTCAAACTTTCCATTGATCGTTTTTGTAGGGGTTGGATTTGTCTTAACAGCACTGATTCAGTCTAGTTCCGCAGCAACAGCTATTGTGTTAAGTGCTTTGTATGTACATATACTCAGCTTTGAACAATCTGCTGCCATGGTGATCGGCACCAACATTGGGACAACAGTTACAGCACTTCTAGGAGCTATTGGCGGTATTCCCGATAAAAAGCGTGTTGCATTGGCCCATTTTATCTTCAATCTTATCACTGCGGCGGTAGCATTTGTTCTCTTACCAGTTTTAACGCACTTTTTGATGCAGGTTCTAGGACTACAAAATGATCCTATAACAGCACTGGCACTGTTTCATACTTTATTTAATCTACTGGGTGTTGTGATGATGCTGCCTTTTATATCGTTGATGGCTAAATTTCTAAATCGTCTCTTCATACATATTGAACCTGCACCTACACGATACATACACATGACCGATCCTAAATTAACGGAATCAGCTTTTGTCGCTTTACGTAACGAAGTCAACAACTTATTTGTTAAAACCATGAAATTTGCACTTTTACTGGCTAACATCAGGCCCAACGATGTGTTTAGCAGAAAATTAGATGTTAAAGGTGTGGTAGAAG
>JAPHUJ010000197.1 GCA_026193735.1 Sulfurovum sp. | reverse complement strand
GGCAAGCTCCAAAGGCCCGAGGCGCTCGGCGCAAACGAGCTGAAGACCTCCGTGGTGCTCAGATACGAGCTGAACGGGTAGAGGGGAAAACGGAGATGAGATATCCCCTCAAAACACCGCATGAAAACCCTTCTCATCGTCACCACCTACTGTTCCAGTAAATGATCCAGTCGAGGAGGCGCCGATATAGCGTCGGTGTTCTCATCTGAAAAATTGGCTTGCGTTCCAGTTTATCATGTGCCATGGAAATGGCATGGATGTCGTACTGAGATACCGGGGAAGAGATGTTAGCGCTTGCGAGGTGGACTTCATTCAAGACCTTATCGACAAGCATCCCAATCAGAGTCGTCGGAAATTGTCAAAGACACTGTGTGAAGCGTGGAATTGGGTACAGCCCAATGGTCATCTTCGCGACATGGTCTGCCGAGGGTTGATGCTCGAGTTGCATCGACGTGGATTGATCCGGTTGCCGCCGAAGCGAATGGCGCCACCAAACCCATTTTTGCAGCGGGGTGTACCGAGGCGGGTCGAGGTGGCGTGCGAACCGCTTGCGGCGTCGCTCAAAGAGATCGGTCCGGTGGAGTTACGTCAGGTGCGGCGCAGCTGCGATGAGTCACTGGTCAATTCTCTGATTGAACAGCACCATTATTTGGGCTACGTCCAGCCTGTCGGTGAGCATCTCAAGTATTTGGTTATGGCGCAGAGGCGGCCACTCGGATGTTTTTGCTGGTCATCGGCGCCGCGTCATCTCGGTCCTCGGGATCGCTACATAGGTTGGTCAAAGGAGACTCGAAAGCAAAACATTCGATTCATCGCCTATCAGAGCCGATTTTTGATTTTGCCCTGGGTGCGTGTGCCCCATTTGGCGTCGCATCTGTTGGGACGCATGTCGCGCCGGCTGTCGGCCGATTGGCAACAGGTGTATGCCCATCCGATTCATTTTACCGAGACCTTTGTGGACGCCACGCGATTTGCCGGGACCTGCTACCGAGCGGCCAATTGGATATACCTGGGGATGACGACCGGTCGTGGTAAAGATGACCTGACGCACAAACCGAATCGGGCGCTCAAGCAGGTTTATGGCTATCCTCTGCACCGCGGTTTTCGCCAAAAGCTCGCTAGTGACACCCCGGTATGAGCAGATGGTTCAGCGAATCGAGAACCGTTTGAGCGAGTTGCGCGCCCTACGCAGCCGGATCGATGACCGCGATTTGGAGCTGGACGACTGGCCCATCATTGAAGCGCTGGTCAATAAACTCATTGGCCGAGCCGAGTCCCAGCAGGAGCGTATGGCGGCCAAGATTGCAGCGCAAAGGGCCGCAGATGCATCAATAATGGAAGCATCATCGTCGCAAGCTGCATCATCTGACGGCGTATCATCACGACCGGCAATACCACAGCCGGCTCCTGCGGATGGTGGTACCACTGAGACTCACGACGAAAAAAAAGGACCCAAGGGGCACGGCCGAAACGGCGTTGGGGCGTTCACCAATGCCACCCATATCAATCACGCGCTGGGCCCGGGCGTGATTGGCTCGGTGTGCGAAAAATGTGGTTCAGTCCGCGGAGGCGGTCGCATGTCGTCGTATCGCGAGAAGATCATCATTCGCATTGTGGGCCAACCCCTGTTTGGCGCCGAGCTCCATCATTTTGAGCAGGCGCGGTGCAGAATATGTGGAAACCTCATTGCCGCTGACGGTTCGACCGAAGTCCTCGACGGTATCGGGTCGAGTTACATCACCTACCACTGGTCAGCCTGCGCGATGCTTTTGGTCATGCACTATTTTGCCGGCGCGCCCTTTAAACGCCTCGAGATGCTGCACAACGGTTGGGGGGTGCCAATGCCCGACGCCAATCAGTGGAAAATGGTCGACGAATGCACGGACCTGCTCGACCCACTTTTCAGAGCAATCGAGCAGCATGGTATCCACAATGCGGTGAGTTTGCGTATCGACGATACCGGGTCGGAGGTCATCGAGCTGCGAAAACAGATTCGGGCCGAAATTGCCGCTCTCGAAAAGGTCGGCGAATCGACCAAAGATGTCAGGACCGCTATCAATGCCACCGGCGTCTATCTCGAAACCGCCGATGGCGCCGTGATCACCCTGTTCTACACCGGGCGTCACCACGCTGGGGAGATCATTGACCAGCTGCTCAAACACCGAAAAAGCACCGAGCCGAAGTTGG
>JAPHUJ010000259.1 GCA_026193735.1 Sulfurovum sp. | reverse complement strand
TAGGTTTTCAGTCTTGAAGCAGACCAGGTAATGTCATGTGCATTAAAATGTTCTACCACAGGATCTTCTTCCTTCACCAACTGTGAAGGTTGGTCATAAAGAAGATTGGTTTGGGCTTGTGTTGGCACAACATTTTCAAGGCCCAGTTCATAAAGAAATTTTGAGGGAAGTTTATTGTCGCTACTGCTGTAGAGTATAGCAACCTCTTTGGCTTGTTCCAGTAAACGTTTATAGTACTGCTTTTGTAAAGCTTCTCTGTCATTTTTAGTAGGAAGATTGGCAAAGGCCCGTACTGAGGAGTTTAAAAACTGGTCTTTACTTGAGCTTGCAGGAACAATTCCTTCATTAAAATCTACAATGACCACACCCTCAAAACTAACTCCTCTGGTCTCCAACACTCCCATTACCGTAATCATTCCGCCTCGCACATCATCGATAGTGATCTTGGAAAGTGCTTTTAGCCAAAAAAAGAGCCACTCTTTTAAATGCAATTCCTCTTTCCCAAATATCTTCATAAAATGCAAATACTTTTCATACACCCGTTCATTAATCTTCTCTTTTTTATCTCCATCAATCAGTGAACACTCTAACAACCCCAGTCTATCAATAATGGTGAAAAAGAATGCGACATTACAACGTTTTCCAGGGGACAGGTTCTCTATGCTTTCAAGATTAAATCCGTAACGTTCTAGCAGATATTTATGATCAGCATCAAAACTTTGCCAATACTTATAGAGTCCCTCAAGTGATTTATAGTGACGACCTTTAGCGTAATCGTATCCCATTGCAAAATTCAGGTTATTATGTCTGTCAAAAAGTGTAAAGTGCTCTTTAAAATTTTCATCAGGCAAGATAAGCACTATCTTTTCTGGTTTTATACCAGAATGCACCATCTGCTCAATCTGAACAAAAGCAACTGCTATCTGCTCCTGTCGTTCTTCTACAGAGAAAACGTTAGCGTTTATCTTTGCATTGTTTGGCTGAGTAGTAAGAATTTTTTTGTGTGTTAAGTCAAAACTGACATGTGTATTATTTGGCAACAGCATACCTAGTGATTTAAAACGTTCCTGCATCTTCACGTTAAATCTACTGGTTGTGTAATGGATGATAAGCTGTGTTGTCTTGGCTATTTTTTCTATAAGTTCCAACTCAAAATGACTCAGGTACCCTTCAAGGTGTATTTCTATGCTTTCATAGCCTTGCAAAAAGCCCTTATTGAGTATATAAGAACCGGGGATAAAAGCTTTGTCTGTAAATCCCTGTCTATCAAGTAGTTCTCTATAGTTCTCAAAAAGTTGTTCCAGTATACCAAGATGTGTTTCAAACTCTGCATAGGCATCTGCCTGTGCCAACGTATCAAAGCTTATCTGTTCGCCTGCCAACTCTTCAAAAAATTTAAACAAAGCATCACTCTTGGTAAAAAAGTGCACCAATTCAAGGTTCAGTTTCAAATCTTTAAAAGCTTTAAAATTCGCTGCTTCACGCAAAAACAATATACGTTGCAAAGGATCGATCTGAACTTTATCTTCCAGTAAAATTGCACGCTGTTCAAACTCATCCATTCGCATGAGTGCAGGCAAAAAACCATCTTGTTCTTTATGTTCAGAACTCACTGTTCTTAATGCTCTTGATGTTGGATAAATATGGAGTTGATTCATGGGGTGTAGTATAACATAGAGTAGAAGATAATATCGAAAAAGATGTCATTTAGACAGTTATTTATAAGAACAAGGCTTTGCCTTGTCCAAAAACTTATGGTTTCAAATAAGCTGCCATTTCAGAGTATCCTACAGTGTCACCTATTTCAGCTCTTAACTGCAGTGTATATCTACCTGCTTTTTTGATGTCAACATCTTTTATTAAATATTTTCCATCAACGTACGGCACATTCGAAAAAAGTTGATCTTCTTTTCTGCTGTGCGGTTGTGTAAGTAAAAATGTTACATTTGCATCAGACACTTTTGTACCATCTTTTGCAACAACTTCATACGAAAAAGTATTCATACCTTGTGATAATTTCACGGGATTTAGTTGAGGACGATTACTATTCACATTGTCTGTCATTACCATCGTTTCCACATCCAGTATGTGAATACTGTATGCCTTGTCAAATGCGATTTTTCTTTCCATGATCTGATTGATATTTATGTCAGCTGTCTGATATTTGAGCATGAACTGATTGGACTCTTGCACCGGCATCGATGATGCTGACTTTACAGTCCAGTAACTCAATGTGATACCAATGATAAGAAAACCAAGTATCATGTGCGGCCAATATGTTTTGTCGTTATTTTTTGCCATTTCTCATCCTCATCCATAGTGATCTAAATACAAATATCCAGAGTAATATCAAAGTACCTGTGTATACCAGTACTCTTAGAATAGTCACCATCACACCCATCTCATCGGGGATAGTCTTTTCCAACTTTATGCCTTGTGAAGAAGCAATACCGTCTGCCAGTTCAGAATAAGCTTGAAGTATGCCTATATTGAACTTATCTTCTTCTGTATTACTGTCTTTAATGGCTACAATATTAATACCTGCGTCACGTACATCATCATAGTTATATAGTGATCTTACACTATCAGAAGAAGGTATGATCCCTACTCTTCCACGTGTTTCAGACTTTTTTGTTATCGCTGCATAAGGCGCAAAGATAAACAATACATAGGGCTTACTCATATTTGCTTCATATTGCTTACTGTACTCTACTAAATTATATCTTTCAGGAAAATGTTCATTGGTCGCAATGACATAGGCATGTACACCGGTCTTTGCTTGAAGTTCTTTACCCATTTCATTTATGAGTTGTTCGGCTTCTAATTTTAAAAGGTCATTTCTGAGGATATGTGTAGCGTTAAGCAGAAGTGGAAGCATTAAAGCAAGCAAGGTTGCCCTTACTATTGCTTTAATCATATTAACCTACGTATAAAAGGTTGCCGCTAAGAGACAAGTATAATGCTGCTACTGCTGCAAATGCCATACACGCGATAAGTACTTTATCCATATATTTGATCATTATTTATCCTTTTTCTGAAATGCAAATTGCTTATTCTCTACAGAAATCATTTTAACGTTGTTAATATCTCTAATAACCGATGGGTCATAAGGGTTTACTGCTCCATGTCTTTGTGTAACAATTACCAAAAGCATCAACGTAACAAGTATTACTAATAATCCTACGATCGATATCAAAATTCCTGCTATTCCATTAAGACCAAATAGACTTCGTTTTGTATTTTCTGCCATATTAAACTCCTTAGTTTGACAATGACTGAACATATACAGTCAAAGCTTTCTCTTGCACTGGTGTTATAAGTGTTTTAAATGACGGCATTTTACCGATCATGCCCTTCTTACCATTTTGCAATGTATGATTGATCAATG
>JAPHUJ010000141.1 GCA_026193735.1 Sulfurovum sp. | reverse complement strand
TTCTTCATCTATGCCAAGAAGTTTAAATATCTCTGCCTGCATTTCTTCTTTATGGATACGGATAGATCCACCACCAAGTTCTGTACCGTTAAGTACAATGTCATAAGCGATAGACTCTATCTCTTCGATATCTTCATAGTCAAGTGATTTGGGCTGTGTAAATGGATGGTGAAGTGCTTTGACCCTACCGTTTTCTACTTCAAACATAGGAAAGTCCATTACCCATAAAAATTCAAAAGTATCTTTAGGGATGATCTCCATGATCTCAGCAAGGTAGATACGGAAACGACCCATATAATCGAGTACCAGTTTTTTCTCACCTGCACCAAAGAACACGGCATCACCTATCTCAAGTTCACATCTGTCGATGATAGCCTGAATGTCTTCTTCTGTGAAGAATTTAGCAAGAGGTCCTTTAAGACCATCTTCTTTCATTTGGAAGTACCCAAGACCAGATGCTCCAAATTTACGTACATACTCTTCAAAACCTTTCATTTGACGTTTTGAGAAGATCTCATCACCTTTTGGTACTTTCAGTGCTTTGATACGGTTTTTCTTAGGTGTCTTTGCAATGCTTGAGAAGATTTCATTATCACATCTTTCAAAGATGTCAATCACATCTACCATAGCTAGATCATAACGCATATCCGGCTTATCAGAACCATATTTTTCCATTGCTTCGAAGTGAGGCATACGTTTAAATGTAGTAGGAATATCAAAACCACAAGCAGTAAATACATTGTTGATGAGTTTTTCAGCTACAGTAATCACGTCTTCCTGGTCACAGAAAGACATCTCGACATCTATCTGTGTAAATTCCGGTTGTCTGTCTGCTCTTAAATCTTCATCTCTGAAACATTTTGCTATCTGGAAGTAACGGTCGAAGCCACTTACCATAAGAAGCTGTTTGAAGAGCTGTGGGGACTGTGGAAGTGCATAGAATTCACCAGAATGTACACGAGATGGTACTAGGTAATCTCTTGCTCCCTCTGGTGTAGACTTGGTAATGATAGGTGTTTCAACTTCTAAAAATCCAAGTTCATCAAGTGCATTACGTGCTGCAATAGTCGCTTTTGAACGAAGTTTGAAAATATCATAAGATTTTTGTGTTCTAAGTTCTAAGTAACGGTATTTGAGTTTGATCTCTTCATTCACTTTTTCATCGTTAAGATCAAAAGGCATAGGCTTAGAACGGTTTTCTATAACAAGTTTGTCGACCACCATTTCAACTTTACCCGTTTTAAGTTTAGGGTTTTCAAGACCTTCACCACGTGCACGCATAGTCCCAGTAGCAACAAGTACAAACTGATCCCTCACATCTTCTGCTATTTTATGAGCATCTGCGTTGTCTGCTGGGTCACAAACAAGCTGTATGACTTCATCTTTGTCTCTAAGGTCGATGAAAATAAGTCCACCATGATCTCTTCGGCTGGAAACCCAACCTGCAACAGTGACTTCCTCACCAATATGTTTTTCGTTAATCTCAGCACAATAATGTGTTCTCATCGACTATCCTCATAGTTAAATATTGACGCGATTATATCAAAAAGTAGTTTAGGGTTCAATTCAGTCTTAAAAATATAGCAATATGACATATTTTTAAATACTAACAGTACATTTATGCTACTCTAACAATTATATTTCTTAAGTACATAGGAAAAAGATGAGTAATCAAAAATTAGCACAGATTAAAACGGCAGGGTTTATTTTAAAACCTAATGATCCAGAGATAAAAACACTTTATGAACGTATTAAAGCTCAGTTTGAAGCTAGAGGGATCTCGGTACTTCTAGCAGAACGTTCTGCCAACATGATAGGTGAAAAAGGTGTTTCTTTTGTATCGATGTGTGAAAAGGCGGATTTTTTAGTCTCACTTGGTGGTGATGGAACACTGCTTTCCCTGGTACGTCGCAGCTATGGTTATCATAAACCCGTAGTAGGAATTAATGCAGGTAACTTGGGGTTTCTTGCAGATATTACCATAGATGATGTAGATAATTTTCTGGAACAACTTTTTAAGGGTGAATACCGTATAGATGACAGAATGATGATAGAAGGATGCGTAAAGACCAAAGAAGGGAAAAAACAAAAGTTTTTTGCTTTTAATGATGTGGTTATTACCCGTCCCGTTGTCTCTAAAATGGCAAAAATATATGCTTCTATAGATGGAGAATGGTTCAATACTTATAAAGGTGATGGACTTATCATATCAACGCCTACAGGATCAACAGCATATAGTCTTTCGGCAGGAGGTCCTATGATGTATCCTTTGACACAGGCATTTATTTTGACACCTATTTTGGCACATTCATTGAGTAATCAGCGTCCACTTGTTGTGCCTGCAGATTTTACTATAGAACTCAGTTCTCCGGAAGAAAAAGTTATTGCGGTGATAGACGGACAAGATAATTATGAGATGCACGAAGGTGATATACTCACTATCAGAGGTGCAGTAGAAGGCGCAAAGTTACTTCATAGGAAAGAGCGTAATTATTTTTCGGTATTGAGAGAAAAATTGTCATGGGGTGATGAGCATTGATAGAACGTTTATATCTACGTGATCTTGTTACATTTGATGAAGTAGAGTTAGAGTTTAACAAAGGTTTGGTTGTTTTGACAGGACCTAGCGGAGCAGGTAAATCTGTACTTATGTCTGCGATACTTTCAAGTTTTGGCTATAGTACACAAGGTGCTGCAGCACTGTGTGAAGTGAATTTGGTGAAGCCGACACAGTTACAGAGTGATGCGTATGAACTTGAAAATGATATGACTGTAAAAACACTCAAAAAAGAGAATCTTCGTTATTTTATAGATGGACAAAATATCTCCAAGAAAGCATTGGGTGAAATGTTTTCACCCTATGTTAAGTATTTGTCTGTACGTGACAGAGGAGGCTTTGAACCTGAAACTCTTTTAGAGATGATAGATACTCAACTTGTGCAAAAAGATAAAACGTTTAAAATGTTAGTAAAAGAGTATAAAAAACGTTATAAAAATTATAAAGATAAAGCTTCACAGCTTTCAAAGATAAAAGAAGATGAAGCAAAACTTGTGGAACTTATAGAATATGCTACATTTGAAGTAGAAAAAATCGCCTCTATTAACCCACAAATAGACGAAGAAAACGAATTACTAAAGGTAAAACAACAACTTTCACGTATAGACAAGATAAAAGATGCACTTTCAAGTGCTACAGAGATATTTACTTTGGAAGCAAGTGTTGAAGAAGTCTATAGACTTTTAGATAAAGACGGATCACTATTTAGTGACGCGATGAATCAACTTCGTGCTGATTTTGAAGAGACGGAAAATCTCGCAGATGAATTGGAAGAAGTAGATGTAGAAGAGGTGCTGGATCGGCTTAGTGACCTTACAACGCTTAAAAACCGTTATGGAAGCATAGAAGAGGCTTTAGCCTATAAAGAAGCCAAAGAAAAAGAACTTTCCGGGTATAAAAACATAGAAAAAGACAAGAGTATGTTAGAGTCATTTTTAGCTTTGGAGTTTTCAGAATTAAACATCATTGCTTCAAAACTCTCTCAGTCACGTCAAAATGAGGCAAAGAGTATTGAAAAGCGTTTAGCAGAGTATTTGACAACACTCAAACTACCTGCCCTTACTTTTGAATTTTCTTCAGTTTCTTTATCGGGTAACGGTAGTGATACTGTAGAGGTTATGCTTGGCACTTCCAAAACAGCTACACTTAGTGGAGGAGAATTCAACCGTGTACGTTTGGCACTGATGGCAACTACGATTCCTTCAGATAACAGTACACAGGGTGTACTCATATTGGATGAGATCGATGCAAATGTCAGCGGAGATGAGTCGATTGCCATAGCAGAGATGATACATAAGCTTGCTACGGTATATCAAGTATTTGCCATTTCACACCAGCCTCATCTCTCAGCTAAAGCAGGACAACATATTGTGGTAACCAAAATAGGTTTAAATAGTAAAGTAGAAGTATTAAATGATGCTGCTCGTGTGTCTGAAATAGCAAGGATCATTGC
>JAPHUJ010000283.1 GCA_026193735.1 Sulfurovum sp. | reverse complement strand
TCCATTTTATAGGTATTGGGGGTATCGGACTTTCTGCCTTGGCTAAATTTCTCTTCAATGATGGCCATAAAATTTCTGGTTCAGACATCAAGCAAACAGAGATAACCAATGACTTAGCAACCAATTATGATGCGAAGATCACCATACCCCACCATGCAGATGCCGTAGAGGGTGTCGATAGAGTGATCTATTCTGCAGCAGTACGTCCTAACAATCCTGAGTACCAAAGGGCAAAGGAATTAGGGATAGAGTTACTTTCACGTAAAGAATCTTTAAAAAGCATTTTAGGCGAAAAAGAAGTCTATGCAGTAGGTGGAGCACACGGTAAGAGTACCACTTCAGCGATGCTCTCTTCTATCATACCCGAGTCCAATGCTCTCATCGGTGCCATCAGTAAAGAGTTCGGTTCAAACGTACGAAATTACCCTAACAACAAAGTGGTATTTGAGGCAGATGAGAGTGATGAGAGCTTTTTAAACTCTAATCCCTATCTTGCTATCGTGACCAATGTAGAACCAGAGCATATGGAGTACTATGAGTATGATGAAGAGCGTTTTTACAATGCGTACAGAAACTTTTTATCATTGGCTAAAATACGTGTTATCAATGCAGAAGATGAGTTTCTCGCTTCTTTAGAAATGGACAGCATTAAACTTTACCCTTCCAAAGACATCAAAAACATAGAATTTGTTTTAGTAGATGGTAAGCCACATACAAAGTTTGAACTTTTAGATCTAGGGTCATTTGAAGTATTTGGTTTTGGGAATCACATCGCTTTAGATGCAGCGCTAGCAATATTTGCTGCGTTAGAGTTAGGTGAAAAAGTAGAAGAGATAAGAGTAAACCTTTTACACTACAAAGGCATTAAAAAACGTTTTGACATTGTACAAAATCAAGAAGAGTGTGTGGTCATAGATGACTATGGACACCACCCTACAGAGATAAAAGTAACGATTGAATCACTTCAAGCGTATAAAGATTTACGTGAATTTAAAACACTGAATGTCATATGGCAACCACATAAGTATAGTCGAACTATGGACAATTTACACGCATTTGTAGAGTGTTTCGAAGGTGTAGATGAACTTGTTATCCTTCCTATCTGGGCTGCAGGCGAGTTGGAAGTAGACATAGACCTCAAAGGAGCATTTAGCCGCTATAAACTTCTTATGGCAGACTCTGTCACTAAAGAAGACAGTGTTGTCAAAGTGTTTAAAGATGGGCATGTCATAAGAGAATACAGTGATGGCCTTGTCACAGCCTTTGGTGCGGGAGATATCACTTATCAGATACGTGGAGAGGCATAAATTGATGCATTCGCAGGACAATAGCGAAAAAACCATTATTCAAAAACTGGATCTTGACGGGTATATCCAGCAGTTTCAAAAGTTTTTAGCCAGAGAAAAACCTGTCGCAATGATGGGTGACATCAACCAGCATTATCGTTATATACAAGCACTCGCTAAAGTGCAATTCCCCCTTCCCCGATCAGTACCGAACTTAGACAGAGAACTTAATCTACTTAAGAAACAAGGGGTACTCTCATTAAATGAGATATATGCTTTTGTAACGATGTTTTCGTATTTTAATACCTTAAAGGCAGTGGGCTTCACAGAACCGCTCATCTCTTGGATACAAAGTATAGAGATACCCGAAGAGATAGTAGAGATCATAGGGTATTTTACTGCTGAAGGTGACATCAATCCTGAGCGTGACCCGGAACTTTTTAAGCTTGATCGTGCCATCAAGCAAAACAAAATAGACATCAAAGAAACACTCTACAAGTTGGCACACTCCAGTAAGTTAAGGGACTATCTTGTGGATACACAGGTCCATTTCAACGGGGGTGAAGAGACCTTACTTGTGCGTGGCGGGTTTAACAATGCTATTAAGGCTACCGTGGCTGCACGTAGTCCGGGAGGCTTTTTTTATATCATTCCTCAAAGTATCTCCCACTTAAAAGAGAAAGAATCTGCACTGCTCAGTAAAAAAGAGGAGTTGATCTATACCTATTGTAAAAATATTTCGGCGATCTTTTTCAAGTGGGAACGTTTTTTGGCGTTTATCAACAAAGAGTATGATAGATTTGATCATTACCAGGCACGTGTAAGCTTCGCAAAGGCCAAAGAGTATGAATTCATTTTACCAAGTAAACATAAACGTATCAAGTTACAGGATTTCGCACATCCTGCCATAGAGAATCCAGTACCCATAACGATGAATTTCTCTAAGCAGATCATGCTTGTCACAGGTGTCAATGCGGGTGGTAAAACGATGTTGCTCAAGTCGATGCTTTCTGCGGTATATATGAGCAAGTATCTGCTCCCTTTTAAATGTGATGCTGCACAAACAGAAGTGGGACACTATAAGAGTATAGAAGCGGTCATAGATGATCCTCAGTCTGTGAAGAATGACATCTCTACCTTTGCAGGACGTATGCAGGAGTTTGCAAAGTTATTTAGCAAAGAAGATGCCATAGTAGGGGTCGATGAGATAGAACTTGGGACAGACAGTGATGAAGCAGCGAGTCTTTTTCGTGTCATGCTTGATGAACTTCGTAAAAAAGGCATTTTATTCATCGTAACGACACACCACAAGCGTTTGGCTTCACTGATGGCAAGTGATGATGAAGTAGAACTCATCGCAGCACTCTATGATGAAGAGCGAAGACTGCCTACATATACTTTCTTGCAGGGAAGTATAGGAAAGAGTTATGCTTTTGAGACGGCACAGCGTTATGGTGTACCTGTATCCATCGTCAACAAAGCAAAAGAGGTTTATGGGGAAGACAAAGAAAACCTCAATGAGCTCATTGAAAAATCCACTTCACTTGAACGTGAAATGCGTATGAAAATAGCAAAGATAGATGAGGAACTGAAGTCTGTAGAGAAACTGAAAGAGAAACTGAAAGAGGAAGAGTATAAACTTCAGGAGAGTCATAGAAAAGCGATAGCTACACTTGAGAACCGTTATAATGCTGCGACTAAAAAAGCGAGAGAAGCCTTAAAAGCACAAGAATCAACAGAAGGAAGACGTTTGCTTAATGTGGCGCATCAACGTAAAGACTTCAAGCAAAAAGAGATCCAATTGGCTGAAGAAGTACCACTTAAAGAGGGTGATAAGGTCAAGTACCGATCTCATAAAGGTGAGATACTTGGTATCCGCGGAAAAGATGCTACTATCATTGTGGATGGACTGAAGATGAGAGTGCCGTTGGGACAACTTAAAAGAAGAGGAGATACCCCTCAAATAAAAGTAAAACCTAAAGTAAAAGAGGCCAAAGTGACTGTTGAAAGATCCGGAGCCTCTGTATCTGTAAAACTACTGGGCATGTATGCAGATGAAGCCATAGACACAGTAGATAAATTTTTATCAGATGCCCTGGTGAATGGATTGCATGAAGTGCAGATCATTCATGGTACGGGTGGAGGTGTATTATCCAAATTGGTATCTGAATATCTTAAAAATCATCCTAAAATACAGAAATTTTACAGAATGCCTGGAAACTTAGGGATTACAGTAGTGGAACTATAACCCCTCTTTTAACTCCAAAGGGTATAATATAAGCATTAAAATGTTGCAGGAGAATTACGTGAGCATTAAAGATGATGTTAATTATGTCAAAAAAGAGTTAAGCGGAGATGAAAAGGTACTTGAGAGTGCTTTTAAACTAGAGTCACTTTATAAAAAATATAAGTTTCAATTGTGGGGTGTTGTTGCCGCACTTATTTTATTTTTTGGTGGACAATCAGTGATGAATGCAATACATGAAGCAAAGCTTGTCAAAGCAAATGAAGCTTTTTTAACATTACAAACTAACAATGATGATGCAAATGCGCTTAACGTACTTGAAGAGAACAATCCAACACTTTTGGCCCTTTATAATTATGCACAAGCAGCTAAAAAACAAGATATAAAAGCATTAGAATCTTTGGCAACAAGCAGCAATGATGTTATTGCTGATGCAAGCGGATATACTGCAGGAGTACTCAGTAGAAAACCTGTGGATTCAAAACTCTACAAAGAGATGGCACTGTTTGAAGAAGCATACTTGGCCATCGTTGCAGGTGATATAAAGATGGCTAAGGATAAATTGGAACTCATAGATGAACGTTCACCTCTTGCCGTGATTACAGATTTTCTTAGACACTCGACTATAAAGGAAAATTAATGAAAGTTTTGTCACTGGTTACATTTACCATAGCAGCAGTACTTTTTTCGGGATGCAGCAGTAAAAAATATTTTGAACCTGAACAGACATTTTCAGCATCAAGTGCTTCAAGTTCATATGGTGGGAATATCGCTGATCTTAGTCGTGATGGAGGAACGCTTAAAAGTGGTCAATATATTGGTAAAGCAGGTGTGAGTACGATCAACCTTGGCGAAGGATACAGGTTCTTAAATGAAAATGATTCTTATGTTCTGGCTAGCAATGCCGAGGGTATTTTAAAAGTCATTGACAAAAAAACAAAAGAAGCAGTA
>JAPHUJ010000091.1 GCA_026193735.1 Sulfurovum sp. | reverse complement strand
TTGTACCAGCTTCTATCAAAAAAAGTGATCTCTCCCGGATTTGGGAGATGCTGGAAGTATCGTTGGAAGTAAAACTGCCCTGTTTCCACTTCTGTCGGTTTTTGTAGAGCAACAACTCTAAATTTTCTAGGATTGAGGTATTGGGTAAATCTTTTGATCGCACCACCTTTACCGGCTGCATCACGTCCTTCAAAAATGATCATCACACGTTTGTTGTTCTCATAAACCCAGTTTTGCAACTTGATAAGCTCTACCTGTAAATCTTTTAACTCATTTTCATACTGAACATTATGAGTGATCTTCGCAAGCTTTTTTTTACCCATTAACTGAGACAATCCACTTTTTGTTTTCAATAAATGAATATTGGATTCAAGTTCTTTTATGATCTTCTTTGCTTCTTCGTCTTTTATCTCTTTACGTAAGTACTCTAAATCTTGAAATATTGTCTTCATTTTTACCCTTTTAATGTCTAGTATCTTGTATTATATTACTCCTATTTATCTTTAATAAAAATTATAAATATGATAACTTAAACTGATTCTATTATTTTTTGTAAAACTTCAAAGGTTCTCTCAACAGAAGCCAAATCTACCATTTCTCTAGTTGAATGAGGGTAACATATTGTCGGCCCAATGGAAGCGAACTTCATCGCAGGGTATTTCTGGGCAATGACCCCACATTCAAGACCAGCATGTATGGCCATCATCTTTGTTTTTCCAAAGACCGCTTTCATCTCTGTACTCACGAGATCTGTAAATTCACTAATGTCCGGTTTCCATGCAGGGTACTTATCTTCTAATGCTACTTCAAAGCCATACGATTTAAAAAAATTTAATGTTTCTTTTGAAAGGTTTTCCAACTTGTCAGCAGCCATCGCTCGTGCACTTGTCTCTACAAGAAGACCACCCTTCTCATCTGCCGTAATAATGGCAAGATTGATGCTCACATCAGGGATACCAAGTTCCTCATTTTGAGCACGTACTCCATGTTTAAATGCATGTATCATCTCTATGGTTTTTTCACCCTCTCTCAGCACTTTGGGTGTTTCATTCAGTACACGTACCTTTACCATATCTGTACTTTCCAATGCTGTATTGCTATAGACTATAGCCACCGCATTTGCAGGAATGGAGTTACGGCGTTCTCCTGCATAGATACTTGCCAACTGGGTTACTTTATGCTGATACAAATACTCTCCCAGAACTTTAATCGCAGAAGGAATACCTTTATCTATGTCTACACCAGAATGTCCACCCATCAGCCCTTTTACAGCCACTTCATAACAAGTACCCGTTCCTTCAATATATGTATCTTGTCTTTTTGCTGTGATATCTACACCACCCGCACATCCTATATATACTTCTGCTTCATCTTCACTGTCAAGATTCAACATATATTTACTCTTAAGCTCAAAGGCTACTTCATTTGCACCTATCAAACCTATCTCTTCATCTGAGGTGAGCAAAAACTCTAACTCTTTACCCTCATCCATGAGTTGCATCATCATAGCTATACCCATGCCATTGTCTGCACCTAAAGAAGAGTCTTTAGCTTTCATCCAGCCATCTTCCACATAGGTTTCTAAAACAGGTGCTTTACCCATGCAGACCATGTCATAATGCGCTTGAAGACAAAGTGTAGGTTCACCTTTGAAAATATAGATATTCTTTGTCTGATCTACTTCTACACTGTATCCTCTGCTTTTAGAAAAATCAACTAAATAATCAAACAATCTATCTGCTAATTTACTGCAATGGGGAATCTTGGTAAGGGTTTGAAAATGATTAATGATAGAAGACATGATATTCCTAATATATAAATTATCCCAAATTATAGTACAATCTCATAAAAATAGGATAGCCCATGTGCCTCATCGTGACGATTATTATGATTGTACTCTCTATACAGAACCTTATGCATGCACATTGGTTTGTGGGTGGAGTACAACTCATCATAGCACTTGGATTTCTTGCCCTGCTCCTACGTAATATTATTGCAGTAAGAAATGAAAAACAAGGTTGCAGTACAACAGGCTGTGGCATGACTGACTGGTTTACCAATTTATTTAAAAAAAAGGAAAACTGATGGAACATTTTTTTACCTGTCCCTACTGCTGGGAACGTATCTCCATGATACTTGATAGTTCAGAACAAGCAAGCGATTATATAGAAGACTGCGAAGTATGTTGTCGTCCCATTGAACTTGTCTTTAGGTTTTCTGGAGAGAATTTAGTATATTTTGAAGCAAGAGCGATGGAGGGGATTTAAGCTAATACTATAACCGTCATATATTTTATACACATAAAAAAAGTCCCCCTCTAAATACCCCATTACACTCTTTAGTGGATGTATTTAAAAAGTATTTTTAATTGATCTCTATGTGTTTACTCTTTATTTTTATATTGTACACGTTTGGCTTTCTCTTTTTTTAAGTGTACTTCTTCTAAATATTGTATATATTTAATATGTGAAACATACCTAGGATTTTTACTGAATATCTTTATATTTTGTTCCATAAACGCGTAATCTGAAGCATAGAGTTCAACTTTATAATTCGCTATCAGTTGGCGGTAATAGGTAAAATTGTTTTCTTTGCGTGCTTTACTTGCTTCAGCATAGATATGACCTAATATCTTTTCTTTACGTTTATCAAGATGACGTAGCATAAAAAGATATGCATGTAACTCTTTTTCATTTATATTTTCCTGATCGATAGAGGAATCCAGTTTATAACCCACCTCAAATGCTTTATTGAGTTCTAGATAGTACCTATTACATGATTCCTGTATCGCTACAGGTATCATAGAAATATTTTGAAATGTTTTGCAATCTTCCCGGAATGCTTCGAGTTCATTACCCAAAGAATTAAATGCTTTAGGTGATACTTGTTCAAGCAAACTTATTGGAAGTTTACTCTCTATAATTTTCTTCTTTCTAGTTGGATTGTATACTCCTTTGGTTTTTTCGTGTTTTAAACGTTTTTCTTCTAAATCTTGTATATGTTTATGGTGAAGATGTCTGGCATTTTTACTGAATATCTTTATATTTTCTTTCATAAACTCGTAATCTGAAGCATAGAGTTCAACTTTATCATTCGCTATCAGTTGGCGGTAATAGGTAAAATTGTTTTCTTTGCGTGCTTTACTTGCTTCAGTATAGATATGACCTAAGATATTTTCTTTACGTTTATCAAGTTGACGCAAAAGTATAAGATATCTATCTAACGCTCTTTCATTAATATTGTCACTATCAACATAAGTATCTAATTTATAGCCGATCTCGAATGCTTTATTGAGTTGAATATAAAATGTATTACACTCTTCTTTGATCTCTACAGGTATCATAGAAATCTTCTGAAATCTTTTACAATCTTTCTGAAATGCTTCCAACTCATTACCCAAAGAATTAAACACTTTAGGTCCTGCTTGTAGCAATGCGGTTGAAACCAATATTAATTTTAAATATTTATGGAACATATATTTCCTCTGTTTTTTTGATATTAATTGTCTATTTTATCCCAATGAAGCATAATCTTGTATGAACAATTAATTGTATCTTACTTTTGTTCAGAAAATTTAACTTTCATTCCCAACATACACAAAACGCCCTACTTTTTTTTCATTAATGGTTACTTTTCCCATAAACATATCATAGGGACGCACCCACATTCCTTCTTCACCATATAATGCCTTATAGACAACCATCCACTCTTCAGTCTCTGAGTGTTGTGCTGTCATAAACACTTCATACAAATTGCCTTTATAATGTTTATAAATGCCTTTTTTTAATTCCATACTAACACTTCTTTCTTCTTTTAAAATAGAATTCTATCATAGAATTCCTATTCAGTCACTCAAAAAGTATTTTAAAGTACAATAATTAAACATCAAAAAAAGGAATCTTTATGGCAAAAAATATTTTTAATTGTCCGCTACCTGATGAAAAGGGTTATTTCGGTGAATACGGAGGGTCTTTTATTCCTCCTGAACTTCAAACGATCATGGATGAGATCACTACTTCTTATGAAGAAATTCGGAAAGACCCTGAATTTCTAGAAGAACTTGCCAATCTCTATCAACACTATGTTGGTCGTCCAAGTCCTATCTTTCATGCAAAACACCTCTCAGAAAAATACGGTGCAGATATTTATCTGAAAAGAGAAGACCTTAACCATACAGGTGCCCATAAGATAAATCACTGTTTAGGTGAAGCCCTGCTGGCTAAAAAAATGGGAAAAAAGAAACTCATCGCTGAAACCGGTGCGGGGCAACATGGTGTTGCACTTGCTACCGCTGCTGCTTTAGTAGGACTGGAATGTGACATCTACATGGGTGAAGTAGATATGGCCAAAGAGCATCCGAATGTAGTACGTATGTATATACTAGGGGCAAATGTCATTCCGGCAACACATGGTCGCCGTACACTTAAAGAAGCTGTGGATACTGCTTTTGAAAACTACATGAAGGACCCTATCACACAGTTTTATGCTATCGGTTCTGTTGTAGGACCTCACCCTTTTCCTAAAATGGTAAGAGATTTCCAATCTATCGTAGGGGTAGAAGCCAAAGAGCAATTTGTACAAATGACAGGTAACCTGCCTGACAACCTTGTTGCCTGTGTAGGTGGGGGATCTAATGCCTTGGGGCTGTTTACCGCATTTATGGATGATGAAAGTGTAGCCATGCATGGTGTAGAGCCCGCAGGGAGAGACCTCAATATTCCAGGAGAACATGCCGCTACCATGACCAAAGGAACACCAGGCGTCATGCACGGGTTCAAATCATATATGCTTCAAGATGAGACAGGTGAACCGGGTGACGTGTATTCTATTGCAAGCGGTCTTGACTATCCGTCTGTTGGACCGCAACACTCCTATCTGAAAGATATTGGACGCGTAAACTATGTTTCTATTGATGATAAAGAAGCCATAGATGCATTTTTTGAACTCTCTAGAGAAGAGGGTATCATCCCTGCTATTGAATCAGCACACGCTGTAGCCTATGCTATTAAATTAGCCAAAGAACCAAACATCGGTACTATCCTCGTCAACCTATCAGGCCGTGGAGATAAAGATATCGATTTTGTGGTTGAAAATTACGGAAAAGAATATGGTATACTTCGAAAATAAGACATACATGTGTCTTGAGTAAAGAACATAAACTTGAGGAAAAATAGATGAAAAAGTGGCGTTTTGATTTTAGAATTTGGCACTGGATAAGTGCAACAGTTATTTTAGGTCTTTTGGGAACCGTATTTTTACGGAAAACATTTTTAAGCTGGAGAACAAACTCTGAGCTTCTCACACAAAAACTTTCAGAGATCAATGTAGAGGTGACCGAAGCACAAGCTAAAGTACTAGCAAAAGCAATACGTGCACCTATGTGGGAATGGCATATCATCTTAGGCTATGCGTTGGCTGCATTACTTCTTTGGAGAATTATACTCTTCTTTACTCAAAGTGGAAAAGAGAATTACCAGAATTTAAAAACAGAAAGCATTCATAAAAAAATGGTGAAATTCGGCTATCTTATTATCTATACAGTACTTTTATTTATGGCTGTAAGTGGTTTGAGTATCCATTTTCATGAAGAATTAGGACTTTCTAAGGGATTAGTTGAATCTTTAAAGGAACTACATGAGCTTGTCTATAATGCAGTACTTATTTTTGTACCTTTACACATCATGGGTGTAATAATCGCTGAAATGAGGAATGACAAAGGGATTATCTCAGATATGATCCATGGTGGAAGCAGGGATTGATGTTTTTTTTGTTATATATACACAAATATATAATTTGGAATAACTTATGACAACACTGGAACAACTAGAAACAAAACATAACTACAGCTTCCCAGAGCTCTATAAAACACTTTTTGAAGCTGATATGCTAAACTGGATGAGGGGATTTGAACTCCCATTGACAGAAGGATTAACATGGGCAGGTGATGTCTACCCAACCCTCAAAGAAAATCCTCCTCTTCTTCTACACTCTGGAGGTTCAGACTTTGAACTTCTTACGCCAGATGACATACTAAACTTTGAGTTTCCAGAGGAGTGGGACACAGAACAACATCATTTCATTCCTTTTGCTAAAACATCAGAGGGTAATGTATATGCTTTTTACGAAAATGTAAAGATAAATGGCGAAAACCCAATTGTCCACATCTGGCAGGATGATGAAGCAGAATACATCGCTAAAAACTTCGAAGATTTTATCTTTAGAAAAATGCTAGAGTCCTCTGATGACATAGACAAAGACGACCTCTACGCAGACTATGGTAAGGACAACGGTATGGAACTCTACAGAACAGATTTGCAGTCTGACTTAAAAAATATCCGTCCATACTTGAAAAATGAATATGTTTCTGTACTTGAAGTGGCGTATAATGGTGAAATACTAGAGACGCTCATCTCTTATGGGTTTAGGGGTACAAAATCTGTGAAAGATGTCATTAAAGAAATGTTAGATTTTGAGTTGATGAGTGATGTGTTTGAGCATGAGGTTTAACCCTCATACTTATATGATAACATTACCATTTTCTGATAATTCTATGACAAGCTAGACATCTACTTAATGTTTTGTCAAATGCGGCTCTTGCCTCATCATTTTTCCCTGCTTCGAATTTTGCCGAAATTTCATCTGCTGCGTTTTTTATTGCAGTAGCTTCATTGTGAGCATAAGCTTGTGGATTAAAATCTTTTTCATCAGATTCAATGATAAAAGAGTCAACACTGCTAAGCTGCTCTTTGAGATTCTTTGCCCCTCGTTTAACCATATTCAGATTATTACGTAAGAATCCTCTTTCGATCAATCCCATAGCAGATTCAAATCCACGCATAGTCTGTACATGTTCAGGATTACTTTCCATCTCCGAAAACGCTAAACTACTTACCAATACACATCCCAATAAAATTCTTTTCATTACTCTCTCCTAATATTATTTATCATATACATTATAAAAGTTAATAAATTAATTTTGGCTTACTAATCAAAATTATCCATTGATATTAATGATCCATCAAATGAATGTGTTCAGTCATACTTAGATCGAGTAATATGTAGCACCTTTATGATGTACCACCAACGCAGTAGTACTCTGCTCAGGATGTATCT
>JAPHUJ010000292.1 GCA_026193735.1 Sulfurovum sp. | reverse complement strand
TTTAAAGACTGGAACCTGTGCGCGTATAGATGCAAAATCTGTAGACACGTCAGTGATGGAAGTACAGCCAGGAGATACACCACCACCACCGTTTTCTTTCCGTACTGACAAGAAAACGTTTAATCCTATACAGTTACCTTGTTATGTAACTTACACGAATGAAGATACCCATGAGATCATAGAGAGTAACTTCTACCGGGCACCGATGTTTTCAGGACAGATCGAAGGTGTAGGACCGCGTTACTGTCCAAGTATAGAAGACAAGATCAACCGTTTTAGAGACAGACCCAGACATCAGATATTTGTAGAACCACAAACCATTGATGAAACGGAGTATTACATCAACGGTATGAGTACGTCATTACCCATAGATGTACAGCTTGAAATGGTACGTTCAGTCGCAGGTATGGAAAATGCGAAGATAGTACGTTACGGCTATGCTATAGAGTATGACTATATACAGCCAACTGAGTTAAAGCATACACTTGAGACAAAGAAAATCAAAGGACTTTACACTGCCGGTCAGATAAATGGTACCACAGGGTATGAAGAAGCAGCAGCACAAGGGCTTATGGCAGGTATCAATGCGGCACTGAGCATACAAGGTAAAGAACCTTTTGTACTTAGACGTGATGAAGCCTATATAGGGGTACTTATAGATGATTTGGTGACTAAAGGAACGAAAGAACCTTACCGTATGTTTACAAGCCGTGCAGAGTATAGACTGCTCTTGCGTGAGGACAATGCAGATATGAGACTTTCACATTATGGAAAAGAGTTAGGACTCTTGGATGATGTTTATATGAAACACTTTGAAGCTAAGCAAGCAGATCTTAATGAAGCATTAGATTACCTAAGGGTCAATTATGTGACCCCAACTAAAGAGTTCTTGGTTATGCTGGAATCCATAGGTGCGGTGAAGATAAATGACAGAACCTGTTGGCTCGATGTGATAGGACGTGGAGACTTTAATAGAGAAAAACTTGTTACACTCTTGCCAGATTTTGATAAGTATGATGATGAAGTCGTAGAACAAATTCTTGTGGAAGCGAAGTACAGCCGTTACATTGAGAAACAGCAACAACAAATTTTACAGATGGATGATATGCTTAAAATCAAGATACCAGAAGGTTTTGTCTATAGTCATATTTCAGGATTGAGCAATGAAATTGTAGAAAAAATGCAAATTGCAACTCCACCTACTTTATTTGCAGCGTCTCAGATATCGGGTGTGACACCTGCTGCGTTAGAGATTATTCATGTGCATATAAAAATGGCACAAAGAGGAAAAACTCCTAAAGGACACAATTAATGTTATATTATTACGCACATTCAGGGCATAAGATCGGACTCGATAGAGTGAGACGCGGTACTGCGTTTCTTAAAGAAATGAGAGAAAATGATCTTGAATGCCAACTTTTAGTGAATGACTTTCGTGCAGGACTTGCTGCAAAAGATTGGGGTGGTAAAGAGTATGTAACCATTGATACCATTCAGGATATTGATGCGATTGCGATGAGCGAGGATAGTATTATCATTGATTCAGATGAGGATGACCACGGTAGACTTGTAAAGTATTGTGCTGAGTTTAAAAACGTGTGGCGTTTTGAACATGATCCCTCTGACAGTGCAGTACATGGAGAAACACTTTTTAGAGCAGACTGTGAAGATGATACCTGTGTGGATGCGAAGATCGTAGATGCTATGTATTTTGAACCCATGGAAAAAGAAGAGCGTACACTTTTTTTCTTAAATGATGCAGATTATGATAAAATAATTTTGACAAATGAAGCATTTTTTAAAAATTTTGATATGGAACTGCTTCTTGGTAATTACTTTTTTGTCAAATATGAAGATGATCTAGCCAAACTTTTTTCTACTATGCATGAGCCTGAAGAGTATGTTGATCTGATAAAAAGCAGTACGTGTGTTGTCACTGCTTCTGCACAAACTGCACTCGAAGCAAAAGCAAGCGGAGCAAAAGTTATTTTTCTCAATATTGAAAATAATGCGATCTATCCAGTTGCACTTCTTAGTGCATATGGCATCGCCATAGTAGACGGGTTCGATGTTGAACAATTAAAGAATCATCTACAGAATGATCTATCTACAGGTACAAAATCAATACAGCAATTTGATGCTAAAAAGATAATAAATAAACTATAAATTATAATAATTATAAATTAAGACTATAATAGTCCTAATTTACCTATCGTAACATCCTATAATATAGGGTGATTTAC
>JAPHUJ010000281.1 GCA_026193735.1 Sulfurovum sp. | reverse complement strand
ATCGTTATCCCAAACAAGCTGTGATTTAATAGGTCTATACATCATATATGCTGATCTACCTACTTTCCAAGTAGAATTACCAGATGTATAATCAAAAGCTAAAGCATTGAATCTAAGCGACTGGAAAAAGTAGTCTGACAGACCTTCAGTAGGCTTATTCGCCTCAACAAAAGTTTGGTTACCTGACGTTGGATTACCAAAACCACTTCTCATGCCAACTTCAAATTGAAGATTATCTGTAATATCAATATGTGAGCCTAGTCTTAAACGATATCGACCAAGATACTGATTCTTTTCACTACCATCATAATAATCAGTCTCTTTACTCTCATATCTTAACCTCAAGTCACCTTGGAAATGAATTCTATCGAAGATGCTTTTTTTAGCTACTTCAGTTGTGTCTTTCACTTCTTCTATTCGTTCAATTGGGTGACTAATGTCCCCTTCAGCCATTGCTACTGTCGCTAGTGCGGCCATTGATAGTACAATTTTTTTCATTTGTATACTTCCTTGTTATATTTTGATGGGAGAAGTATAGAAAAAATTGGTTACAGATTGGTTACAGAGTTAGTATCTCATAAAATAAAGATTAAAATGAAGCGCTAGCCCAGTGAAAGGCTAGTGTATTTATACGTAGTAAGAAGTTAAGCAGAACGTGCTACTCATTTGGGTAAATGTTAAATTTAGCGCCTCTCTCATCTAGAAACTCGATCATTTTCTTCTGCCCAAGTTTTTTAGCATAGTCCTTTGGTGACATACCTGCTCTATCGGCAACATTGACATCTCCCCCATTGTTTAAAAGCAATTCCATCATCTCTATGTTGGAAAAACAGGCTGCTAACATCACAGGGGTGATACCACTTTTACGTTTTGTCACATTAATGTCAAAACCCTTATCTAAACAAAACTGTATCACGTCTAAACGTTTAAATTTAATAGCCATATCTAATGCAGAAACACCATCACTATCTGTTTCCATTAAATCTGCGCCGTTTGCTAAAAGAAGTTCTATCATATCTAAAGAAGCATATTTTCTAATGGCATAAAAAAGAGGTGAAATATCATCATAATCATCCAACTCATACTCTTCACCAATGAGTATAGGCTTGTTTATATCTACACCACTTTTAATAAGTGACTTCATTTTCGCTACTGAATCGTTCTCTATAGCCTCTGTGACAGGGTTCATAAATTATCCTTTAGTTACCACTTTGTTATATCTATATTATACTATTACACTATCTCCAGTGAGATATACATCAATTGAAAGGAAACAAGGATGAAAATAAGTAAAATGCTTCAAAAAGTAGTCAAGAAAGAAGGTAAACACTCTCTCACATCTAAGACTATTGTAAAATTCAAAAATTCAAAAGAATTTAACTACCTTATAGACACAAACCTCTAAGTAAACAATTAAGACCCAAATGGGTTCATTCCACCGCCTATTACTATAACACACTTAAAGCAAAGCTTCATGCGCTACTTCATCAGTTGGCTCTCGCAACTTATTGCTCTAACTATTTCCAAACGGGTTCATTCCACCCATCATTCCCATTGCCTGAGATTTTTTGTTGTCTTCCACCATTTTATTGGCTTCGTTCATCGCTGAAATGAGTAATATCTGCAATGATTCTTTATCATCAAGCAGTGAATCATCTATATTTAAATCTATGACTTCACCTGCACCATTTACAGTGAGTTCAACAAGACCCCCGCCCGCTTTAGCTGTAAATTGTATATTTTTAGCCTGCTCTTGCATCTCTTTGGCTTTTTCTTGCATCTGCTCCATCATCTTACCCATGTTGCCCAAGTCCAAGCCTTCAAACATTATTCTAATCCTTCAAATTCTTCAGCGATACTATTGTCATCATCCAATATGACAATTTTTGGTTTATGTGCATCTGCTTCTTCTTCACTCATCGTTGCATATGCGATAATGATGATTTTGTCACCTTTATGTACTTTTCTCGCTGCAGCTCCATTGAGACAAATGTCTCCTTTCCCTCTTTCCCCAGGGATAATATAGGTAGAAAATCTCTCACCATTATTAACATTTACGATATCAATCTTTTGGCCTACACGCATATTGACTGCATCCAAAAGCTCTTGATCAATGGTAATAGAGCCTACATAATTGAGGTTAGCATCTGTAACAGTAGCTCTATGTAGTTTAGAATAAAGCATTGTAATGTTCATAATTATTCCTATTTATTTCATTAAATTGTTGGAATTATACCAAAATCCCCTCTATATCTATATTATACTGAAATTGTGGGGAAATTGAGAAGTTGCACTATTTAGTAGTGCAACTGAAGTAAGAAAACCAACAGAAAAACTTAACGAGCCATACTTGCAGGAGCGATAGGCTCTCCCCACGCTTCAGCAGGGATGACATATTCTTCTACAACATTTCCACCGATGATATGTTCATCGATAATTCTGCTTATTTTGTCTTTTGTCAAACCTACATACATGGTATGTCCTGGTTCTACAAGCATTACCGGACCTTGTTGACAACGGTTCAGACAACCTGTCTGGATAGGTGTTACTGTTCCTATGATCCCCTTTTGCATCAATGTCTGTGCAAGGTGTTGGAAAAGTTGTTGTGACTCTGGATCATCTGCCTTTACACAAGACGGTTTTGGCATTCCCGGAGGTGCAGACTGCTGACACTTGAAAATATAAAACGCTGGTTGTGGTATACCATTTACCATGATAATTCCTTTAAGATTTAATTAGGAGTATTTTACTCCGATTTGCTTAATCGAAGTTTAATCCACTTTATTGACCCATATCAAGCCTTTGTATTATCACTTTGATTATAATCTGACCATCTATCAAATAAGGACACACTCATGCAGTACCCCGATTTTTATTCGCAAGTAACGCCTATAAAACTTTATGATCCTTTAAGTGATTTTCTTGGTGCATTTAAGAAAGGTGAAGTAGAGATAACATATCTTGATTGTGTCAAGTTGGCTGGGCATTCTTGTCCTACGGTAGCCGGGGCTTACCTTATGTCAGTAATGGGATTAGATGCACTTTATGGAGGTATACTTCCGCAAAGAGGCATGGTTAAAGTGGAGATGAGAGAAAATGAAAGTGTTGGAGTCACAGGGGTAACCGGCAACATCATCTCTTTCATTCTGGGTGCCGGAGGTATAGGTGGGTTTAAAGGCATACAAGGGGCATTCTCCAGAAACGATCTTCTCCTTTATGATGCACCCATTAGTTCTGAAGTAAAACTCACACGTCTTGACACCATGCAAAGTGTTGATCTTTCCTATGATCCTTCCCTAGTAAAAGCAGACAAAAATATGATGGTACTTATGGGGAAAAACCTTAATAACCTTGCCTCGGAAGAAGAGAAAATGATCTTTCAAACACTATGGCAGGACAGGGTGAAAAAAATTCTGCTAAATACAGATATACACGAAACGTTAATACATATAACCGAGGGATGAATGCTAAGTGATTTTCTGCAGAAAAGAAACTTGGTACTTCTAAGATCTCTCTTTTAGAAGCTCCCTAACTACTTCCCTGTCATCAAAAGGATATTTTACACCTTTTATCTCTTGATAATCCTCATCACCTTTACCAAGGATAAGTAAGACTTCATCTTTTTCAAGGGCATCCAAAGCCATCTTTATTGCTAATCTTCTATCTGGTGTGGCAGTCACGTGGTCTTTCCCATGTAACCCTAAAAGGATATCTTCAAGTATCATCTCCGGTACTTCATCTCGTGGGTTGTCACTTGTGACATAGATCTTGTTTGCGTACCGACCTGCGGCAGCTCCCATGCGAGGACGTTTTTCTTTATCCCTATTCCCACCTGCGCCAAAGACCACAGAGATATCTCTATCTTTCATCGCCTCAAGTACCTGATGCATACCATCATCCGTATGTGCAAAATCTACGATGACCAGTGGGTCACGGCTCACCACTTCCATACGCCCTGAGACCCCGGCAAAGTACTCTACCACTTCACATATCTCTTCAATGCTTCTTCCCGTCAACATCTGTACTGAACCCACAGCTGCCATAAGATTAAACAGGTTAAAGAGTCCTACCATCGGAGAGTGGAACGTTGCTTCTGTCTGCAGGTGTTTGATACCTGCCGTGATACCGTGAAGAAGTGAAAAAGCCTGCACCTTAAAGGTTGCTGGTTCATCCACGCCGTAACTCTGTGCCCCTATAGGATTATAGGTAATGTTTTTAATGTCATCTTTATTGAGAAGTTTGGATGACTCATCTGCAAAAAAGAGACTTTTAACACGTCTATACTCTTCAACGGTACCATGATAATCCAAATGGTCAGAGGTAACATTTGTATGGACTTTAAGGGCAAAGTCTAAACCTTCTATACGCTTTTGGTCTATGGCATGTGAACTTACTTCCATGATGAAGTAATTACATCCCAGATCCATTGTCTGCTTCATATTATGTAACGTCTCTAAGATGGAAGGTGTAGTCATACTCTTCTCTTCTATACGCTTTTCCTGCGCAAATAAGCCACGCGTACCTTGCAATGCCGGCTTCTCATCCAAATCCAGTAAAAAAGAGTATATTGCCGCAGTTACAGTCGTTTTACCATTGGTTCCCGTAACGCCCACCACTTTCATTTTATCAAGTTCCCAAAAAGAGATCAGCTCATCTACCGACAGTATTTCCGGTTTAGCTTCTAGCTTGTCATAATAGATACTGTTTTGTGCTGTTTTGAGGAACAGTGTATCTTTATCAAGGTCACTTGTGTCATCACTAAGAAAGCTGTAGCCATCTTTCTTGAAATCTAATTTCACTATTATGCCCCTCTAACTACATGATAAAGGGCAAGTATATCCTGATCATTTCCAAACAAATTGGTCGAGGCATCCAGATAGCCCAATGCCATCTCATCAAACCCTTCGTGTGAGAGTTGTGTTACAAAGTCTATAAACTCATCTTTGTTGGTAATGACAACTTTTGTCGAGAACATAATATCTTCAAATGTTTTTTTAAAGCTTCCCCTACTCTTGACAAGCGCTAAAAAGTCACTATACCGTATGCCATCACCATATTCTATTTGTTCTTCAAAAGGTTTAACTAAAAGTTCTTGTAACTTATGTTTTGAACTGTCTAGATTCTCAATAAGTCCATCGATGATATCAACCGCATTATCTTTCTCATTCTTGATCATCTGATAATAATCAAATAAAGCCTGCGCTTCTTCTTCACTCTCTATACCCAAATCACTCAAATAGACACCAATTCTTGCCTCATCCAGCGTAGGATAATCTTTTAAGATCAACCCATAACTTCTAAGTGCATTGGCATAGTCTCCCTTAAGAAATTCATGTTCGGCTCTCATAAGCAGTATATCTTGACTTATTTTATTCATATTAAACTAATTGATCCAATTTATCTTCAAAACCTGCAGGTACATTTTTTACAGTGATCTCAGGGTGAATTAACGTTTGCATCTGTCTTTCTACGCCAAACTTAATAGTTGTGCCCGAACTACCGCAACCTACACATGCCCCTTGAAGCTGTACGTATACTTGCCCATCTTTAATGGCAATTAGCGTTAT
>JAPHUJ010000062.1 GCA_026193735.1 Sulfurovum sp. | reverse complement strand
TCCAACGCATTCTCATCAAAGGGTAAATTCATCAATGTATGTGTCATTTTAAATCCTTTCTGTACTCTTTATAGAGTAACTATTATTACTTATACTAAGCAGAAAGTGTGCAATGTGTGTGTAATTTTACTGTAGTGATGTTATGTTGTAAGAAATAAGTTATCTTATTTCTTACAAGTTTGAATGTACCACATTCAAAGTGTCTCTTTTTTCAATCGTAAAGCATTCATGATCACCGAGACAGAAGAGAAACTCATCGCTGTTGCAGCGATCATAGGAGAGAGTAAAATTCCAAAGAAAGGGTAGAGTACACCTGCTGCGATGGGAATACCCAAAGCATTGTAAATAAAGGCAAAAAAGAGGTTTTGTCTGATGTTCTTCATTGTAGCACGACTAAGTCGTCTTGCTTTAAGGATACCTCTCAGGTCACCTTTAATAAGTGTAATGCCTGCACTTTCCATAGCGACATCTGTTCCCGTACCCATGGCTATACCGATATGAGCCTGAGCAAGCGCAGGAGCATCGTTGATACCATCCCCGGCCATTGCAACGATCTCACCTTGTTCCTGAAGCATTTTAACTACTTTTGCTTTCTCATCAGGGAGTACATCAGCATGAACTTCATCTATACCAAGTTTTTGTGCTACTGCATTTGCAGTTGTAGCATTGTCTCCTGTAAGCATGACTACTTTGAGTCCTTCCTCATGAAGTGTATTGATCGCATCCTTTGTTGTTTCTTTTATCGGATCTGCTACAGCGATGAGGCCGGCAGGATTATTATCGATTGCGATGAGGATGACCGTGGCACCATCTGCTCTTAGTCTCTGGGCTATTTTTTTGAGTAATATGGTCTCCACATTCAAAGATTCAAGTAGTTTTAAATTTCCTATGGCAACAGTGTGCCCATTAACACTCCCCGTAATACCTTTACCTGTAACAGAATTAAAGTCTTGGACAGGAAGGATTTCTATATGCTGACTTTCTACTTCTTCAACGATGGCATGGGCGATGGGATGTTCACTGGAGTATTCGAGTGAAGCAGCAAACTGAAGCAAGTTATTTTTCTCTACTTGTCCGATTGTTTCTACTGCCACAAGTTTTGGTTTTCCCTCTGTCAGGGTACCTGTTTTATCGACGATAAGTGTTGTGACTTTTTCCAGTATTTCCAATGCTTCAGCATTTTTGATAAGCACACCATTAGAAGCACCTTTACCTGTACCGACCATGATGGAGATAGGGGTTGCAAGACCCAAAGCACAAGGACATGCAATGATAAGCACAGCAACAGCAGAGACGAGTGCATAAGCCAATTGTGGTTCGGGTCCAAAAAAATACCATGTTCCAAAGGTGAGTAAAGAGATAAGCACAACAATAGGGACAAAATAAGAAGAGACCAGGTCCGCCAATTTTTGTATAGGGGCACGTGAACGTTGTGCCTGAGCCACCATATCTATGATTTGGGAGAGAAAGGTCTCTGCACCTATTTTTTCTGCCTTCATAATGAGAGTACCAGTACTGTTGATGGTTGCACCAATAAGTTTTGTTCCTATCGTTTTTTTGACATCCAAAGGTTCTCCTGTAACCATAGATTCATCCACATGACTTTCCCCCTCCAAGACGACACCATCCACAGGGATCTTCTCACCGGGACGAATATGCAGTGTGTCACCTACATTTACCTCTTCAATAGAGACCTCGGTTTCCGATCCGTCAGGATGAATGAGCGTAGCTCTGTTGGGTGCAAGACTGAGCAACTTTTTAATAGCTTCATTGGTATTGGAACGTGCTCTAAGTTCCAATACTTGCCCCATCAGTACCAACGCAGTAATTACTGCTGACGATTCAAAATAGACATGCACTGTGCCATCACTGCCTTGCATTTGAGGTGGAAAAATATCAGGAAAGAGTAAAGCCACTACACTGTAGACCCATGCGACAGATACTCCAAGCGCAATGAGCGTAAACATATTGAGATGCCATGTCTGTACTGATTTCCAAGCTCGTTCAAAAAATGGCCATCCACCCCAAAGTACTACAGGCGTTGCTAGAGAGAACTCAATCCAATAGAACATTTTTGTTGATATATTTTCAGGTAATATTGATGGCATCATGTCTATTG
>JAPHUJ010000295.1 GCA_026193735.1 Sulfurovum sp. | reverse complement strand
GGGATCGAACAGCGGTCACCTATAGAGTTTTTTTCAATTATAGATAATCCTAAACTTCCTGAACAAAGAGAACTATTTACTGTAGGTTTACCTGAAGAACACTATGATCTTAGATTAAGTCAATACTTTTATAATGAAGATATGAAATTGATGTTTTATCAAAGGTTTACACAAAGCTATTATCTGGATAGAGAATATAAACTTGCCGATATGAGTAATGAAATGCAGTATAATTGGAATAAATGGAATTTTTATAATAATATGACCTATTCTTATGAATATGGCAAAATACGTGAATCATCAAGTTATATGGCATTGAATAAAAAAGAATATTATTTTAGTATAGGCCATACATATAAACAAGTTTTACCTGATGAAGCATACCTTTTTAAAGAAAATGATATGACTGCCAACGATATGAGTTTTACTTTTGGATACACATTCAATGAAAAGATTACATTGAATGGCGGTTTTACATATGATGTGGATAATGCTTCCAATAATCAATGGAATTTTGGAGGAAGTTATCATCGAGATTGTTGGAGTGTTGCAGCTTCACTTAGACAAGATATTACACCTAGACCTACAGGTTTTACTACAGATAATTCCTTCTATGTACAATTGAATTTCATTCCTTTTGGCGGAGTGGGAAGTGGAGATACAAATAATGATCATCAGTCCTACTGAGGAGATAGAAAAGGCGTTAGAGATATTAAGTCTGCCTAAGTTGATCAGTAGGTCAGATATTAAAAAGCAATATCATTTTTTGGCTAAAAAGAATCACCCTGATCTAGGTGGCAATGTTGAAAAAATGGAACAGTTAAATCATGCCTATAGATTATTGATGAAGTATATAGAAGAGTTTCGTTATACTTTTGATGAAGAAGAAATTTCTAAACAATTCCCAGGAGCAGATTATGCCCAGCGATTTAAACCCTAATATTTATTATGAAGATAGAGAAGATGCCGCTAGGCGACTGATCGAAATGCTACCTACAGAGTTACTTTCAAAAAATGAAACTGTAGTGATAGGGGTGAGTGAAGAGGGTGTTTATTTCGCAGATCAAATAGCTAGAGCTATGGGTGTCCAGATGGATATCTTGCTTGCAGAACCGGTTTTGGCGCCCAATAACCCTGAATTGGCTATCGCTATGGTTTCAGAAACTGAAGAAGTTGTGATGCACAAGGCGCTCATAGATGCCTTTGGGATCAATGAAGACTATGTGTACGGTGAGGCTCATAGAAAATATGAAGAAGAAGTACTGACATATGTATATAAATATCGAAAAGGTAAAGATCTGGTTTCTCTCAAAGGGAAGTATGTTGTCTTGGTAGATGAGTGTGTTGAAACCGGACTGACAATGATGGTAGCACTTAAATCGGTTATTGCAAGAGGAGCGAAAAATATCTATATTGCAACGCCTATATTGGACCAAACAGTGTACCAAAATTTACTTACCGTTTGTGATGGTGTATTTTGCCCTCATAAGATACCAGACTATATTTCGATAGAATACTATTACAAAGAGTATGAGAGATTAAATTTTGAAGAGACATTATCCATCGTAAATACACAAGAAGTTAGATATAAAGCAGAAATAAACAAAGGAAAGATTAACGGATGAAAGAACAAATTGTAGAGATAAGCGTAAACAGTCTTGAAGAAAAATATGAATTTAACAAAGTAGCCAAACAGGCAAGTGGTGCAGTGATGTACAGACAAGGTAAGGCTGTACTCATAGCGGCCGTTGCCATAGATGAAAAAGCTGTTGATGAAGATTTCCTTCCTCTAACTGTTCAGTATATGGAAAGGTCTTATGCTGCAGCAAAAATTCCTGGCGGATTCATTAAGAGAGAGACGAAACCTGGTGATTTTGAAACATTGACATCTCGTATCATTGACCGATCTTTACGTCCATTGTTTCCTCAAGGGTTTCATTATCCGGTAACTATTACAGTCATGGTGGTAAGTTCAGATTCAGAAGTGGATATGCAAGTAGCAGCTTTACATGCAGCAAATGCGGCGCTTTATGTTTCAGATATTCCGGTAGCTACAAGTATAGCTGCCGTAAGAGTAGGTACTGTAGGGGATGATATCGTTATCAATCCAACCCTCACACAACAAGCCCAAAGTGAACTTGACCTTTTAGTTGTGGGTTCAGGTAAAGATGTGGTGATGATAGAGATGCGTACACTAGCTACGGAAGGTAAAGCGGGTCAAACTGCCAATGAGTTTGATGAGTCAGCACTGGTAGATGTCATCGCTATGGCAGCAGAGGCCATTGATACGGCATCAACGGCTTATGTAGAAGCATTTACATCTGTAACTAGAGAGCCTCTGGACCTTCCTTTAGCTGAAGATAAAATAGATGAATCACTCTATGTAATGATTGAAAACAACTATGCAGAAGATGTTGAAAAAGCTATTTCCCATATGGCAAAGAGTGAGCGTTCGACTGAACTTAAAAAAGTGCGTTTAAAAATTATGCAAGCACTGGAGTCCGAAGGTAAAGAAGCAGACAAAGCACTTGTTTCCAAAGTTCTTGAGCGTTATAAAAAAACGGTTGTAAGAGCGATGATATTAGATAAAAATATAAGAGCAGACGGTAGAGCACTTGATGAAGTAAGACCTATCAGTATAGAGACAAATCTTTTACCTTCTGTCCATGGTTCATGTCTCTTTACTCGTGGACAGACACAAGCACTTGTAACTGTGACCCTTGGTGACAAAAAAGATGCACAAATGTATGAACTGATCACTGAGAAAAATGCTCAGTCAGAGAACTTTATGGTGCACTATAATTTTCCAGGCTACTCTGTTGGAGAAGCGAAATACATCGGTGCTCCAGGCAGGAGAGAACTTGGGCATGGTAACTTAGGTAAAAGAGCGTTAGAACCAACTTTGGATTTAAACTATGATGGAAGTATCCGTATGGTTTCTGAGATCTTGGAAAGTAATGGTTCTTCTTCTATGGCTACCATTTGTGGTGGTGCATTGGCATTACGTGGGGCTGAGGTACATACTTTAGCACTTGTGGCAGGTATCGCTATGGGGCTAGTGAGTGAAGACGGCAAGTATGCTGTACTTACCGACATTATGGGACTCGAAGACCATGATGGAGATATGGACTTTAAAGTAGCAGGAACTGCACAAGGTATTACGGCACTTCAAATGGACATGAAATTAGGCGGTATAGACTTGGCGGTACTTAAAGATGCGTTACAAAAAGCAAGTCAAGGGTTAAACCACATTCTTGGACTCATGGAAGAAGCCGAGAAAAACATCACCTCAAGTACAGCCCTTCCAAGTACAGAGCATTTTACTGTGCACCCAAGCAAGATAGTAGATATCATCGGCAAAGCAGGTACTACCATTCGTGAGATCATCGAGAAATTTGAAGTCTCCGTTGATCTTGACCGTGATGTAGGTGGAGTGAAACTTTCAGGTGAAGACAAAGAAAAAGTAGCACAAGCTAAAGCCCATATAGAAAGTATCGCTTCATCTCCTGTGAAGCAACAGATAGAGTATAAAGTGGGCGAAAGCTACAATGGAAAAGTGAAGAAGATAGTAGATTTCGGACTTTTTGTTGAAATGCCAGATGGTTTTGATGCATTGCTTCACATTTCAAAAGTAGCCAAAGAACGTGTCAATAACCTTTCAGAAAGATATAGTGAGGGTGATGACATCACTGTTGTTGTGATGGAGCAAAAAGGTAAAAAAGTCGAACTTGCCACACCAGAATTTTTAGCGTAAGTTTAATCTTATTTTGCTATACTTGCGCCGTTATTACGAAGTGATTAAGTAGGGAAATGTAAGCATTTATGTTTATGTTGGCGATAATTAATTATCGTTTACGCTATCCGAACAGACTTCTAAAACAGTCGAAGAGACTTAAAACCTATAACTTAAAGGATATAAAATGAAAAAGTTTTTCTTACTTTTCTTAGCACTTGGTGCTGTTGCATTTGCTGGTGAAGCAGATGGTGAATCTATGATCAAAGCATACTCAGTAGTTGCTGCTGGTGTTGGTCTTGGTCTTGCTGCTCTTGGTGGAGCTGTTGGTATGGGTAATACTGCTGCTGCGACTATCGCTGGTACTGCTAGAAACCCAGGTCTTGGTGGTAAACTAATGACTACAATGTTCATCGCACT